>JAPOPJ010000119.1 GCA_026712925.1 Nitrososphaerota archaeon | reverse complement strand
CGTCATTATAGCAATCACCCCAAGTGCTAGTGTCCAGTCAAGGTTTAATGCTACCATACCTAATAGTACGACTCGAATTAACGCTGCAAATCCAGCCTTTTTAGTACCAGCTGCAAGCAGTGTTGTAATTGGTGTAGGTGCACCTTCATACGTATCAGGTAGCCACATGTGAAATGGGACAAGCCCCATCTTGAATCCAAAGCCTGCAATAAACATCCCAACTGAGAGCAATGCTAGTGGTAATAGTGATGGGTCAAGTGAAGCATATCCTGCAATTACCTCGCCAATATTTGTAGAGCCGGTAAGTCCGTATGAAATAGATATTCCATAAATGATTATTGCCGAAGATAGTGCACCAAACAAAAAGTACTTTAGCGCAGCCTCATTAGAACTAGGACTCTTTTTCATAAATCCTGCAAGGACATATGTAGGAATACTCATCAGCTCCCAGGCAACAAACAGCATCACTAAATCAGTAGAGTATGCCACTAGAACCATACCAATTGTAGATAGTAAAATCAGCGAATAGTATACTGCCGGCGAGTTATTCTTTCTCATATAGTTAAACGAGCCAACAGTTGTGAATATTGCTACAATCAACATTGCAATTGCAAAGAATCCACCAAAGCCATCATCTACAAGTACGTCTTCAGAAAATAATGCAGACGGAAGTATATACCCAGTAGTCAAATTATAACAAACATATCCCATGGATATGATTAGTGCGGCAAATGCAATCACAGCATAAAATGAATTAGAGCCCTGCTCTTTGCGAGCTATACTAATTATCGGCAATATGATCCCCACTGTACCCAAAATGGCAATTATTACAAGTGGGGTTGAACTTACTTCTAACATACCATCACTCCTATATCAGCAAAATCAGAACTACGAAAAGTAGTCCAGCTCCAAATACAAACAAATATGACTGTGCAACGCCTGTCTGAGTTCCCTGTACAACCCTAGCACTCCAGCCTACAGCCTTTTGAAAACCATCATTCATACCATAATCAATAGCAGTCCTTTCAAAATAGCGAAACACGCCCCTTGAAAGCCACAACGGTGCTACTACAAAGCACCAGTATATTATTGCATTAAGATACCATCTATTCAATATGACTTTGTGAATCGCATAAAAAAAGAGATTCGAGTTTACAAATCGAACCGGGTCCACCCAACGTCCAATGTAAAATATGTAGCCCAATCCTGTACCTATTGCAAACGCACTAAGTGATGCCCCAAGTGCTATAGGGTTTAGTCCTTGCAAGAACTCTGGCAATATGGATTCCTCTAGTGTGACATATTCAGAATGTATGCCAAAAGAGTGCTCTAGATATTCCTCAAATAAGTGATGTATTCCCTCTTCTGCTGATAACCCAATTATTCCAATTCCAATTGTAAGTACTGCTAGTATTCCGTATGGCACCCACATGGAAAGAGACGCATCATGGATGTGATGACCACCTTCTTCCATCTTTTGTACATGTCTGCTCTTCTTTCCAAAAAAGACCATTCCAATCATTCTAGTGGTGTAATGCCGTAATTACCGCAGTATTACTGCTATGCAAAATAATGGTATAGCCATTCGCCTCCCAGACTCATACACGGATGCAAATATCGCATCCTTGCTCCAAAAGCCAGTTGTGATAAATGGCGCACCCATAAGACCAAGACCGGCTGCCCACATGAATGCATAGGTCTTTTTCATGTGCTTGCGCAAACCACCCATATCAGTCATGAATCTAGAGCCTACAATATGCAAAAGCGAACCAGCAGCCATGAATAATGATGCCTTGAACATGGCATGCGATATTAGATGAAAGAATCCTGCTGTATATCCATCTACATACTGTGCAGATAGTCCTGCCACACCTAGTGCCATCATCATATAACCAATTTGAGAACCAGTAGAATATGCAAGGACCTTTTTTATCTCTGGATTCACCATACCCTGTGTGGCAAGAAGTAGTGCTGTAATTGCTCCAACCCATGCTACAATCTCAAAGAATTGGTCTGCAAGGATTCCAGCTGCTCCTAGTGCAAATACAAGTGGGCCAATTCTTGCAACTAGGAATACACCTGCCTTTACCATAGTTGCAGCATGAATTAGTGCAGATACAGCAGTAGGACCAGTCATGGCCTCTAATAGCCACTCATTTAGTGGGAACTGTGCTGATTTCCCCACAGCACCGCCAAATAATAACACAAATGCAGGAACAAGTAATCCCTGTGCTGACATGGCAGTAGCCCAGCCTGTATCTCCTATTAATTCCTTGAATCCAAATGTACCGGCAAATAAAAATATCAACAACATTCCTGCAATCATCATCACATCGCCAATCTTTGTCATGATGAATGCCTTCATTCCTGCATGTGTAGGGGCATAATAGTCCAATAATCCTAATACCTTTTTTCCCTCTACACCTACATGATCCTTCTTTTTGTCCCTATACCAAAAGCTGATAAGCGCATATGATGCAAGACCTACGCCTTCCCATCCAAAAAATACCTGTAACAAATTATCAGATAATACTATTAGCTGCATTGAACCAATAAAGAACATCATCCAAAACCAAAATCTAGTGATATCCCTGTCGCCTTTCATATAGCCAGTACTATATATCATGATGAGAAATGATATCCAACCTACAACATTTGCCATAATTATAGAAAGTGGGTCTGCAAGAATGCCGCCCTTTAGACCAATGGAATCAATCCACATTATCTGATGATGTATCTCACTAGCTTCAAGTGCCATTGGGAATAATGATACAGCAGATAAAGCACTCATTAGTGCAAATCCTACTGCAACATACCCTGTAGCATTTTTTGATAATTTACCAATGCCAGGCATAATTAGTGCAGCTGCAAATGGTAATATCCATACCATCCAAGCACTTGCCGCACTTGCTTCAAATGGAAGTCCCAAGAAATCAGTAGCCATGTTATACCCCCAATACTCCATTCATGTATGGAATTATACCTTGCAAGAATATGTCGGGATAAATTCCAACCACAACTGTAAAGCCTGCAAGTACCATCATGGGTGCAGTCATGTACCAGCTTCCCTCCTTTACTTTCTCAAGATTCTCTGGTGTCTTTCCAAAGAATATTCTCTTTAGCATCCACAGCATATATGACATTGTCAAAGCAGTTGCAACCAATCCAAGACCAAATGTGACTGCTCTAATAGTAGAGCCTTCTGCAACAGCAGTCTCTAGTGCACCATAAAATAATATCCATTCCCCCATAAATCCGCTAGTAGGTGGAATGCCCATTATAGTAAGTGCTCCAATTACAGCACATACAGCAGTTATTGGCATCTTTCCTGCAAGACCGCCTAATTTTGA
Source organism: Nitrososphaerota archaeon (assembly GCA_026712925.1). Taxonomy (GTDB): domain Archaea; phylum Thermoproteota; class Nitrososphaeria; order Nitrososphaerales; family Nitrosopumilaceae; genus JAPOPJ01. Next base: position 449 of record JAPOPJ010000119.1, on the reverse strand, counting down.
TATGCTTCTAGTACCTACACGGATTATGATAATTCCGGCCATCATGAAGAGCAATCCCTTTCCAAGGGCATGTGTCACATACATCATTTCTGCACCTGCCATACCAAGTGCAGACATTGAGCCTATTCCAAATAGAATGTACCCCATCTGGCTTATGCTAGAATATGCAAGTAGTCGCTTTATGTCATCTTGCATTAAAGCCATTGCACCACCATAAATCATAGTAACTAACCCCCAAATGTGAAACCAAATAGAGAGTTCTGCAAATGTAGATGGCAAAAATTCTACAATTAATCTAAAAATTCCATATGCTCCTATTCCAATCATGGCAGGAGATAGTAGTGCGCTAATTGGAGTAGGGGGGGGGGGACTCAAAAAAAATAAAAAACAAAAAAAAAAAAAAAAAAAAAAAAAAAATTTTTCTTTTCTCTCTTCTTTTATTTGCTATT
>JAPOPJ010000281.1 GCA_026712925.1 Nitrososphaerota archaeon | reverse complement strand
TGTTGCTTTTTTTGTCATTTTTGCATTCTTTAACAAATCCCAAGGTTGTCAATTTTGCAAGAGATGTTCCTGCAGATTTTTCAGAATATGATGTCCGCATATTCTCTGGAAGGCCACTTGAGATGGGCTTTAGTTTTTTGACAATCTCTGAGGTAGAGAATGCTTTCTTTTTTTCAAACCATCGTTGAATAAACAGGAACACAAATATGCCTATATCACACGGATTCATTCCAATCAATACTAGTCCACAGCCATATTTTGTATAGATTGAAATATAATTTTGAACCCATGTTGTGATAACCAATAACCGCGAGCATTCATACTAGTATATTAGTGTAGTTTGATTTTAGTGTTATTTTCTTCCATTGGAGGAAAAGAAATCCCATACAGGAATAAACTCAAATTGTTTGCTCCTCATAGGGAGTAATTTTCTTCATATACTAGAGATGTATGGATATGGTATGGTTGATCCAAAAAACAAAGAACATGAGGAGCGCAAGATAATTATCAATGCAAGGTCAGTGATTTGGAAAGAGGAGTATATTAAATACAACGAAGTAGTTGAGGTAGCCTTTCCTAACATTCATACTGACAATGACATGTTTACCGTCAAGTATAGCAAAGGTCCAATGGATAAACCAAGTGGAACACTTGTCGAGGGGCAACATGTCAAGGTTATCAACGGGATGGTCATAGATGTCGAACACACTGCTAAATCATAGTCCTGACCTCAAAAAGTTACAAGACCATGGATATAATATATCTCTGATAGATAGTTATCTGCTGGTTCATTATGTGCCGTATGTGAACTGTGATAAACAGGTAAAATACGGCACACTTGTTTCTTCTTTAGCCTTAGCAGGTAACATCACGACAAAACCGACGGATCATGTAGCATATTGGATTGGAGAGCATCCATGTGATAGTAACGGATCTCCCCTACAAGCACTAGTAAACGAATCTGACAAACAAATACCGATAACAGATAAACTGGTAACGACATGTTCTTTTTCTCAAAAACCACAAGATGGATATTCAGACTATTATCAAAAGATGACACGGTACATTGACATACTAGAGGGATATGCTCATGTTCTTAATCCAGATGCCACTGCAAAAACATTAGGACATGTAGAATCTATGATAGAATCCGCGTTTCAGTATGTGGATAGCGCCTCTGGAAGATATGATATAACCAATATCAATGCCAAATTTAAACAAAAAAAGATAGCAATAGTTGGGCTAGGTGGCACGGGTTCATACGTACTTGATTTGGTAGCCAAGACTCCCGTGAAGGAGATTCATATTTTTGATCATGATGTGTTTTCACAACACAATGCCTTTCGTGCTCCTGGTGCGCCATCAGTTAAAGATTTTTCAACTGAAAATAGTGTCTTAAAGGTTAGCCGGTTTGCTACAATCTACTCACAAATGAAAAAAGGTATAACCCAACACTCTGAACGAATTAACCCATCCAATGTTCAATATATGCATGGTATGGATTTTGTTTTCATCTGTTTGGATGATGGAGAATCTAGACGAATTATAACTGAATATTTGGTTGAAAACTGTATATCATTTGTGGATACTGGAATAGGCCTACGTAAGAATGATGAAATGATATCTGGACTTGTCAGAATCGATACATATACACCATCATCTCCCAACCATCTGAAAAATAGTCTCCCCACCAATAATATAGAAGACAATTTGTACACTACTGACATCCAGACTGCCGACATTAATGCACTAACAGCAGCACTAGCCGTCATCAAATGGAAAAAACTGTGTGGTTTTTATCATGATCAACAAGCAGAATACAATACAGTGTATCAATTAATTACGAACGACATTACAAATAATTCTGAAAATGACCAAAATGAAAAAAATCAAGCATGAGTTTTGTGATTTAATTCCAAAATCAGTAGAGGATGGAGTTTTGTATATTTCCATCCCATATGCGACGGCCATACACAAATGTGCTTGCGGATGTGGTTGGGAAGTTGTAACTCCAATTCGCACAGATGGATGGGCATTGAATTGGGATGGTGACACGATCACACTGACTCCATCTATTGGTAACTGGAATTTGCCCTGTCAGTCGCATTATTTTTTAGTACGCAATGAGATAATTTGGGTAAGGAAATCAAGTTTTTTTGCCGTAACTAGTCGTACTAGAAATATTGTGCAAATTTTGCGTCGTATATGTAGAAATATAATCAAAAAGATGGATTAGGAGCTCTGGCATTTCTTGGATTTGTATTTTTTACAATAAAATTGAGCAATTCGTATGTTTTGAGCCAATGGCGAGAATCCGCACGAATATGCCTGCAATTGGAGGGATGGGCATAAATCATAACTCTATCATATGAAAAAACATACAAAAATCAGTACTAAAACAAGGGGTCCAGCTCAGTCTGCTAAATGGTTTTACAGTGCGGATATGGTCACATAACTCATGAATACTGGAATTGCCAAGGTATGTCTGTACACAAATTTCTGTGCATGCCATATAGTTTGGATTAATCTGACATGATATAGTCAGCAAAAGTGCCAAATTTGGGAATCTGTTGTTATATGTATTTTATATCTGGGGTATGCCAGCATTACAGCTGACCGTTGCTTTTTTTGACATTATTTTGCCATTGTAATGGTTAAAGATTTGATATATCACCTAGGGATATGGTCAATCTCCCAACCATGTATGGATTTTCTGTTTCCATATTTATCCCACCATATCATCGTACCACAAATGTCCCTCCTCCACCATTACAACCTAGAATTTTATTGCCTTTGTTCCAAATATGTTCAATTTTAGGTGTAAAATCCATTGTTATTATTAAAATATCTACATTAAAAAATATGATACTATGAGTTTGTACAATTCTGCTAATTTCATACTATATACTGTCAGAGAAATCATACAAGTCATATCTATACCATGTTATATTTTGAAACAAAATCGTGGGGAACTAGGATCTATGAGGGGTAATTCTTCTTGGGCACATATCAAGAGGTGATGTTGAGGCATTTTGTATGATAATTTTCCACTTGTTATTGCCTTTAATTCTAATTCCAGCTCTATTTGCTAGAGTATCTCCATCTAGACTGTGGTCTTTTGAAAGTGATGAATCTGCATACCTTTCAAGACTGTAGAATCATCTTTTTTGATTCCTCTGACGACTTTTTCACGAGCTCTTATCGTGTTACCGTTAAAGGATTCCATCTGATTATTATGATGTATGCCAAAGGCCCCTTGGCGTGATGGTAAGACTAGTGAGGAAGATTGTCAAATTATGTAAGCGGGATCAGATAAAGGACCAACTCTTAATATTTCAACATCGCCCCTTGACATGTCCCAAGAATTACCCCTTCATAGATGGTACTAGTTTTAATCGTGGATTAAAGTATCCATGTAGTGATATGGAGTAAAATTGGATTTAATAAAGTGTAATTTTTGCCATGGTATTACTGTAAGTTGTGATTTTCAGATGAATCAAACATGTCCCAATTATATCATTACGTGTTTTGTCAAAGATTTGGTATTGATATGCCCTGAGATATATCCATGTTATCTTTTGTTTTTAGGCATGATATATGATGGTGTGGTTTTGTCAAATATGTGGGGGCTTGAATTTGGTTATACTATGACTGGCAAACTCTTATCTGGAGAACTTTGAACTATAACTGCAAACATGATATCATATCATCTTTGAAATGAAAGCATGTGTATCCTATCTGTTTGGTATGAGGTGTAGATACGTGGAATTACCCTTGTGGAATTGTCTCAATACTTCACATGTGGTTGGATAATTTAGACTTTAGAATCATGACTGATGTTTTATGGGTATATCATACCTTGGGAAATTTGGATATTGGTATTTCATGAATTTGTCCATCACTTTATGTGTTCTTGGCAATTATCTACTCTACCATGGTGTATTGGTCATATCTGTGGCAAACCATACAATTTCAGTTTCCATATATATCAAATATGATTGCTTTAAAAGGGTATTTTTATGTGATCTAGGTCATTGTGTATTGAAAATCATAACCTGAAATGCCTGGCAACTTTGGGAAAAACCCATTTTGCTTGATAATAATGTGTCTTGTGTCCACTTCGGTTTAGTCGTATAGTCATGAGGGATTGTAGTGATATTGTACTTTGATGCGAATTTATCTGGCTTTTGTTATGGTATGGGTTGTAGTAGTGGGGGCTACTAATTTTGGGATTTGTGATGTTAAATGATATGGTTGACTCATGATATATCGTTGTTCTTACTGCAATTTAGTTGTACAAAATACTATATCCTAGATGTAGGGGAATAGTGATGTTTGGCACGAAGGTCAAGATATAACTAAACATTAATGCAGAGATTATGAGTATAGTTGGAATTATACTAGTATTCTTATGATATATGGATGCACTGGGATTAAACAGATTTGCCATTTACCCACATTCCATGTTGAGTGTATGGTTTTTGTTTGGAAATAACACACAAAGATTTCGGTGCAAGTTTAAGCAAAGCTTGAATTTCTTACAATTTCATTTTATTGTGACTTGTAATGTCTGCTATGAATATTGATGGTGTAATTTTTGTATGAAGATATGGTCTATGCAGATATGATGTTTTTAATAAAAACCATTTTGATTAGCAATCTAAATCATTGATGAATAACTAGTGTTATATCATTACATTTCTTATCTGTGCTTATTCTTACCACGTTCTTGATGGAATTTATTCTAGTCTGTAAATAGTGTTTTATGCAAAATTGTTTGATTCTGTCATTAATGTTTTTTGTGTTTGAAGACGATCTGAATGGCAAACTATACAAATAGACATGTTTAATACTTGCCAGCCAACATATTTTGCGTGAACTGGGATATAGGCAAAATACACAAAAAAGTTGAAAAGATAAATAAAGAACAAACCGAATCTAACAGTATCTGGTAAATACCCATATTGGACCATCGGAATAACTGACGACTTGGACAAAATCAGGAACACGAATCAGATGAAGATGTAACACATTGGAATGGTTGGCTTGCTGATACTGAAGCTGTTGCTCGTGTTATAGAGAGTCATTTCATAGAGCATGGGATGAAAGGTGGCAGTGGGTATAATCCCACATCTGTGGTGCATCTTTTGATGTTTAATCAAATTCAAACATGTCGTGTGTATCCCCAACTATACCATTCTTAACGCAAAATGTGTGATATTATGATTAGTCTTGGTGATATTGGATTATGTATGACT
>JAPOPJ010000277.1 GCA_026712925.1 Nitrososphaerota archaeon | reverse complement strand
TTTTGCGTATCTTTTGCAATTTGCAAAACATTATCCATACTTTCAGATTCAAGTCGCTCTATTATTTCTTCAAGAATCAATATCACAGATCTGACTCCATAATAGAAAGAGTAAGAGTTTTCATGATCTATTTTTGACCAATTCTTTTCAACTTTTAACAATGCGTCTTTCATTTTGTCTAGTTCATAAACTATGTCAGATACCCTATCCTTAGGGTCTATATTTTGTATCTGTTTAGGTTCTAAGATAGTTTGTACTCTGTCCATTTCATCTAATAATTGGTTTGACAATCAACGTGTATTTCATTTGCTTTTATAAAAGTCCGTTATAATTCGGGTTCTTCATCAAATTCGCCGCTTTTGTTAATTTGATCCCTTGACCTAGATACGTACATCGCGGATGTCAAATTTGAGATGTTTTGTATTCTTTAGTATTTTCAAAACGAAATTTAGTATTAGTATATGATCACTCTTGCCGTGTTTGGTATTATCAATACAATAAACTCCATGACATCTTTTGATACCCAAACGCTGAGTTTGGGGGAGAACCGGTTAACTGTTTCACTTATAGTCGCTTCAAAAAGTTGACATGATCAGATATAGTTTGTTCTTGATCTGCATGTTTCAGTTGCAGTAGAATGGGTAAAGTATCTAGTAGATATGCTAAAACCTCACAGGATATGCGACTTTCAGACCTTTGCTTCAAATTGACCTGAATGTTGTGGATCCCACCACACAATACATCAGTGCAGAAATTATTCTAAAAATAATAAAAAGATAGACTGAATTTAAGAAATTCTTAAATTAAAAAATTCTACTGCCTATGCTGATTTTTTGACTTTTTGTGCTGCCGGGCCTTTGCGTCCCTCACCGACTTCAAACTCTACTTTATCGCCTTCGTTGATATAGCCATCAACGTCTGATTTGTGAACAAACAAGTCCTCACCAGATTCTCTTTCGATAAAACCAAAGCCTTTGATTCGGTTGAACCATTTTACTGTGCCTTGTTCCATTTATCATACTTGAAAATTACTCCGTATATTAAGATAGAGTTAAAAGAAAATTGAGTAAAGATGTATAATTTTTAAAAGTCTTTGGGGATATGACTGTTAGCCTTGAGCCATTCTACCTGTGGTAGTGTAAACCTCCAAACTATATCTCCCCGTTCAGTCTCGTTAAAGTCCCACGGGGCTATAATTACAATATCATTGTCACGAATCCACACCCTTCGCTTTAGTTTTCCTCTAATTCGCCCCCTTCGGGTTATGCCATCAGTGCATTTTATCATGACATTTTCACCACCAAGCATCTTCAAGACCCTGCCAAACATCTCGCCTTCCTCAGGCATACGGATCTCCTTTAGTGCGCTCTCACTCTTTACCTGACGCTTTCCCATAATAGCAGTTAAACCCATTCATCATATAACTGTGGGGTTTTCATCAAAGTTTGGCATGCCACATGCACAATGCCACATGATGGCACTATCCCACACATGCAATGTGTCAAGATTGTCTTATCCATATTTTCCAAGCAACATATTAGATAGAATTATCAGCTCAACAAATCACAACCCATACAAGACCACCTATTCCATCAATTGATGATATGCATACACTCTGCCGTGAGCTCTGTATCATGCTATGTATCAACTCCCAAAGACCAAAAATATACCAGCATGTATTTTTACAGCATTAAATAAACGGCATACACATACAGTAAACCTATACCATAGCCTCACTCTGAAATCCACCCATGCTGAATTTCATCTGCATCGGATTCTTCTCCCACATTTGTAGCATACCTCCACACTACAGGCGCAGATGCATGCATCTTTGATTTTATCTTCAACAGTGCCTCTATCTCAGAATTTAGATTGCCATCAGCTACTCCATGCTCTTTGCAGAATTTGCATTTCTTATCTAATACTATTGGTGCGGATTCGTTAAGCGGATACGCCATACATGCAAGCGGCCGCTTATCATATATTTTGCAAGTATATCCACCGTGCGGTGAACGCTTCTGAGACTCTGTATCTAGGAATGGACATGTGTTTCCATTCTGCTCTCTTCCCATTAACTGGTACGCTATTATTTCAGCTGGTGCTGGCATGCCAGCCCCAGACAATCCAATTCTTGGAAGAATAGAAATGTTAACGTTACAATATCGTGCAAGGTCCTCGATTCTTTTCTTTTCTTCTGGCAGTACAAGCACTCCAATCTTTCCAAATTTTTTACTTGGAAAGTATTCCCTTTCAATACAGCACTGTGAGCAATCCTGTATGCAACCAAAGTCCATACAATACTTGCACATGTTGTAAATAAATTCCTTGCAATATTCGGATACACCTGAAAGGTATGATCAGGGATTTATTACAGCACGGCCTATAATTTTACGTGATTTCAAATCATCTAATGCAGAGTTTGCATCATTTAGTGTATAGTGTTTTGAGATCATTGGGTTTATCGTGCCATTTTTTGCAAGTTCCAACAATTCTACCATATCTGCATAGTTTCCAGTGTATGCACCCTGAATAGTAATGGCCTTGAGTGGTATTGTAACTAGTGAAAGCTCCATTGAACCACCAAAAAGCCCGACTAGAACAAGATTTCCACGCTTACGCAATACAGACACACCAGTCTTTGCAGTCTGAGGAGCATTTACAAAGTCAATTACACTATCAGCACCATTTCCATTACAAATTGAGATTATTTTTTGGACTGTATCAGTATCTGCTGCGCTATTCACTATAAAATCTGCCCCCATCTCTTTAGCAGTAGCCAGTTTTTTGTCATCCAAATCTACACAGATTATTTTAGAGTTTGTTATAGCCTTGGCAATCTGCACACCCATAAGACCTAAGCCACCTGCTCCAATTATTACCAAAAATTCAGGTGAGTTAGCGTTTGCCTTTTTTACAGCAGAGTATGCCGTAAGACCAGAACATGCAAGAGATGCGGCACTTTCAAGTTCGATTCCAGAGACCTTTGCAAGGTATCTATAATGAGGCACAAGGATATAATCAGAATAGCCGCCGTCTTGAAATACTCCCAGCGATCTAGGTGCATCACACAGATTTTCATTTTTGGCATTACATGCAGGACAATTGTCACACCCTATCCAAGGATAAACCAGCACATCATCACCTACAGAGACATCCCCTGCATCATTGCCAACTTGTTTAACACTCCCGACAATCTCATGACCCGGAGTTACAGGATATTTTACGCCCCTATCTGTGACTTTCATAAACTGACCATCACCTAGATCATACCCACCTTCCCACAAATGCAAGTCGCTGTGACATACACCTACGGCCTTTACTCGTACAAGTACTTGGTTACCTTGTGGCAAAGGGGTATCTGATTCTGAAACCTGCAGTGGTTCATTTGGAGCCACAATCCTTGCAGATTTCATGGATTACGGAAAATCCACTAACAATATAAGAGTTGACTGAATATGGGAAAAAATTAGAGCGACTACCTATTATGGAACGACATAGTAGGCTATCTGTGAGCAAAGACGATGTAGGTATATCACAGGCACCCATAAACATCCTGTTTGGCCCTTCCTCTGCAATCAAGAAAGATGTCTGGGATATAGATCTAGTCAAGATTCTAAACCTGCTGGTAAAAATTCTGGAGAAAAATGAAAAGAAGGATTTTAGAATAGCAGGTATAGCCGCACTATCATCCTCATTAATCTACAGAATGAAGGTAGAAAGTATTTTTGCACTACAAAAGGCGGCAATGGAAAAAAAGCCGCTAAATCAAAGAACTGATGTAGATATTGATATAATTGACATGCCATACAGGCATGAATCCACATATCCTGTCTCACTTGATGACCTGCTGGGCTTGCTTCAAAATCTGATTGGAACCATTGCAAATCCGCAGTCAAGAAGTAAAAAAACACCCATAGAACCAGTGGAAGTGCCTGATTTTGATCAGTATTTTATTTCACTAGAAAAGATTATCGGAAAATATGAAGACCTCATAATACGAAAGATTACAGATGCAGGATTTGGCATACTTCAAAATATAATTGAAGACCTAGATGAACTAGATTCCATTCGCTGTTTCTTTGCAATATTGTTCCTAGCAAGAGACAAAAAAATTGAGATAGAGCAGTCAGGAGAAGACATTAAAATCATTTTGCTAAAAGAAGAGGCCGTATGATGTATCATAATGTATATCATAATGAGCACCATAATGAGCACCATAATGAGCACCATAATGAGCACCATAATACATATCATAATGAGAATTTAGATATTTGTGCAAGCAGGTGGCAGTGATTGGCAAAAATAGATATCAGCGAGGCTACTGCACGAATAGAGGCAGCACTATACTCTTCAGGCAGACCGTTAAAAATTGAAGATCTTGTAAGGGCATCAGGTACAGAATCACGCACAAAAACCTACGAGATATTAACCAATCTGACAAAAAAGACAAAATCGGCATTTAAGGCAATTGAGATAACCACGCTTCCAGACGGCTCGTATGTACTCCAGTTAAAACCAGAGTATAGTTCTACCATTAGAAGATATGCATCAAAGCCAATCCTTCCAAAAGCAACACTAAAGACCCTATCATACATTGCATACCAGCAACCTGTTTCCTCAAAACATCTAGTCGAGGTAAGAGGCTCTGGCGTATATGCACACCTAAAGGAACTTCGGCAGTTGGATTTCATCAGCCATCAAAACGTAGGCAGACTAAAAATATACACCACAACAGAAAAATTCCAAAAATACTTTGGCATCCAAGGTGATGTAGATAGCCTCAAACAAAGACTCTTCAAAAAAGTCAGAAAGACAGCAGGAGTGTCATCTGATTCAACAGCAGAAAAAGTTACTGCTCAAATAAGATAACATCATAAGCATTTCAGAGCACAAACATGACATACAGGTATAATCCAAAATCCCGACTGGCTATCTAGTAATACCCACACCTGCCCACAACATTGTAAAGTTAAATTAGAGTAAACTAGAGCCATATCGTGAAAAAATCAGTAGAGAACTTGGCAACAAGCAAGACAACCGGAGGGAGAAGACATCCACTGAGAATCAGAAGAAAATATGAAATCGACAGGTATCCCAACGAGGCAGTCACGGGAGCCCAAGTTACAATTACCCGGAACGTTAGAGGCAAGAACCGAAAAACCGCCTTAAAATCCATAGACTTTGTCAATCTAGCTACAGGTGACGCAAAGGTAAAAAAGACAAAAATCATCAAAGTTTTAGAGAATGCAACAAATAACGACTATCATCGAAGAGGCATTATTACCAAAGGTGCAATACTAGAAACACAGGAAGGAAAATGCAGAGTAGTCTCCAAACCAGGACAAACAGGAATAGTTAATGCCGTTCTAGTAGAACAAACATAATACCACACACATCTAACCCGCAGATAGACTAACTAGATTCTTTTACAAACTAGATATTTTTGATAAATTCAGTCCGTAATTTTGTACCTATCACAAACATCTGATTTGAACAATTCTGACTACAACACGTATAGAAATGATTTTGATATGGGTATGGGTCTGAAGAGCAAATCAGTCCAAGCACCAAGTTTGGGAAGTCCACAACACATGACACATATAGTATGCAAACATGTTACTATTTTGAGGTGCCATAAATTGAAGGATTATGAGCATGTTATAGTATGGCTTGACTACTTTAACAAGACGTTTCCAAGAGCAAAAGGTAGGAGACTTGACAAGAAAAAATGCGTCTTTGATCCATCTATGAAAGAGCTTGCAAAGGCCGCACAATCAGCAGGCTTTGAAGTGACCTCATCAAATGATAAAGTCAGATATCCAAAAAGACCACATGTAAAATCAGGCTATATTGCTGTACCAAAAGTATCCTCCAAGACAAAGATTCTTGACAAGATTTCAGAAAAACTAGTATTAAGAAGAGCCAAATAATGTAGACACAATAATTCTAGCTTTTAGATAAAGTAAAATTGACAGAAGCCTATGAAAGTAACCATGTCAAAGTAGTTGTAATTGCAGGAGATAGGTGAAATAATGCATCTCGCCGGTAGTGGCAGAGTGATTATTCAGCTGACTGAAAGGTTAGATGAAGGACAAATACTCTGCGACAAAAAGGGTACGAGAATTGCAAAAGTAGTAGAGTTGATAGGTCCAGTAAAACGGCCATTTGCATCAGCTTCCCCAATGACAAACAACATAAAAAAATACATTGGGATAAGTGTTTTTGCCGCAGAGCAACCTGCAAGGACGCAGAAAAAATACAGGAGACAAAAGAAATGAACATGCTAAAAGATAGCTGTCCTGAATGTAGAGCAACACTAGTTGATGACATTCAGAATGGTGAAACAATCTGCTCTGGTTGCGGCGTAGTAGTCGCTGATCAGATTGCAGACAACGGTCCAGAATCATTGAACTCAAGCATGGAAGACAAGATGAAGCTTGCAAGAGCAACAGGCCACACAACATATTCCCAACATGATCTGGGAATAACAACTGAGATTTCAATCAGTACCAAAGATTATAGTGGAAATACAATCAACAACCAAGTTGTACGCCAAATGAATAATCTTAGAAAGTGGCAACAAAGAGTGCGAGTTTCTACGTCAAGAGAAAGAAGGCTGTCCAACGTCTTTACAAAGATGAACGAGGCATGCAACCACCTACATCTTCCAAAAAATGTCCAAGAAACGGCTGCGATGATATATCGAAACCTAGAAGGACATGTAGAAGTGAAGGGAAAATCAGTGGTTAGCATCACAGCAGCTACAATCTACATGGCATGCAAGCAATGCGACGTAGTCAAATCCATGGAAGAAATCTGCAAACAAATGTGCGAACAAAAAGAAATCAAGTCAAAGACAAAACTTGCTGGAAAGTACTATAGATCTATAGTTATGGAGATGGGTCAAACTACTGCACCCATAGTAACTATGGACAAGTACATTTCAAAGATATCAAACATGACCCAGACAGATGTCAGGGTAGAAAGACTAGCACTAGAAATTGCACAAAAGACCAAAGACAGTAGTATTGCAGATGGAAAAGCTCCAAACGGTATCGCGGCAGCGTATCTGTATGTAGCATCAGTCCTACTAGGACAAAACATGCTACAACGAGATATTTCAAGTGTTGCAGGAGTTACAGAAGTTACAATCAGGAATAGATGTAAGGACATCTTGACAAAATACAAACTCAAGATTGCCCTTAGACCATCCTTGGCCAAACAATAACCACTTTTTTTATTTTTTTTATAAAAAACCCATACTACCGCACATCATTTGGACCAAGCACACATACAATACAAGGTAATACAATACAAGGTAATACAATACAAAGTAATACCACGCAAATGATGAAGCACCACACCTACCTGCAAATTGCACATGGATATTGCCAAAATGCCATTTCTGATTCAAAATTCATGCAGATGATATCATTAGGATTAGCTAAATTTCGTGGGTATTATATATAGAAACAAAACAAGACGCAACATGGCTGAACTTGAAATCAGAGACCTTCACGTCACAAGGGATGGAAAAGAAATTCTCAAAGGAGTCAACTTGAAGACAGGTCCAGGTGAAGTGCATGCCATAATGGGTCCAAATGGATCAGGAAAGAGCACACTTGCATACACACTGCTTGCACATCCAAAATATGAAGTCACACAGGGTGATATCTTGTTGGATGGTCAAAGCATACTAGAACTAACAGCTGATGAGCGTGCAAAAAAGGGCCTATTCTTAGGATTTCAATACCCTACAGAAGTATCAGGCGTGGGCTTCTCACACTTTTTGAGGACATCATACAACTCGCTAAGCAAAGCACTGCATGGTGAGGATAGAGAAGTCTTTATCACAGTCAGGGAATTTCAAAAATATCTAAAGGAAAATCTGAACAAAGTTGGACTCAATGAAGAATTTCTATCTAGATATCTCAATGAAGGATTCTCTGGTGGAGAGAAAAAACGTGCAGAGGTATTACAGATGGCAGTTCTAAAGCCAAAGATTGCCATTTTAGACGAGCCAGACTCTGGCCTAGACATAGATGCAGTCCAGGCAGTTGCAAAGTCAATAAGTCAGGTTTCAGGAAAAGATTCCACAGTTGTGGTAATCACACATTATGCAAGAATACTAAAGTTTCTTGACAAGTTAGACTTTGTTCACGTCTTTGCCAAAGGACAGGTCTTAAAGACAGGTGATGCATCCCTTGCAGACAAGCTAGAAAGCGAAGGATATGATTGGGTACTAAAGCAGACCGTATAATTATATCATATCATATCATATCACAATAGGCCATACTATTGAATTAGTTCAAGTTACGTTTTTGTTTAAATAGGGTTTTGGGTGTCAAGATATTATGGAATCAACAGACGAGCATTACTTTTTTAATTTTTCATTCTTCAAGATAGACACAAAATGGCGATGGATGGCAGATCTTGCAAAGGAAGAATCTGCTAAAGAATTAGAAAATGTGGTTAAAAATTCTAGAGTACGATTCAGGACATATTCAAACTTGGGATTAAGAGATGATGCAGACATGCTGTTTTGGTTTGCAGCAAAGACAGTAAATGAGATTCAAGGAGTTATAGAAAAAATATACACCACCGTATTTGGAAAATACATCATACCATCTAGGACATACCTATCATGTACAAGACCATCCATATATGTAAAAGATGGAAAACAGTTAGGATTCCTCTCAAACAGCGAGGCAAAAAAACACGTCATTGTATATCCATTTACCAAAACCAGAGATTGGTATTTGCTTCCAAAAGAACAAAGGCAAGAGATCATGGATGAGCACATCAAGGTTAGTGAGCGATACCCACAGATAATACTAAACACTACATACTCTTTTGGGATTCATGATGAGGACTTTATGTTAGCCTTTGAGGTCGATGAAATTAGAGACTTTCAGGATCTTATAATGGAGCTCAGAGAGACAAGAGTTTCTAGATATGTAAAAAACGATATCCCCATGATAGTATGCGTGAAAAAAGACATCATACCACTTGTGAGGAGTTTGGGTTGACAAAATCCCTCAAAGAATGGGCATCAATAATACGAGCTCTAGAAAGTGGCAAGCAGACAGTATTATTGAGAAAAGGCGGCATCATGGAGACTGCATCTGGGTTTATGGTAGAATCAGAAAAATTCCTCCTATACCCCACAGCAGAGCATCAAGGATATACTAACATCAAGACAGAATTTCATGACATGCTAGAGAATGCAAATAGTCCGCCAAATGGTTACAACAAGATAACATCTTATGCCAAAGTTTTAGTTGAATCAGATATTACCTCTAAAGATACACTAGATAGCCTTTCAAGATTTCACATATGGAGTAATGCATACATTGATAGTAGAAAAAACTGGAATCCAGAAAAGCCAATCAAGGCACTATTTCTTAAAGTGTACAAGATTCCAGAGATCATCATTCCACTAAAGCAAGAATATCAAGGATGCAAATCTTGGATAGATGTTCCTAAAGAAATTCCCAATGGGGTTCCGGTTTTAAATGATGCTGAAATAAAATCAAGACTAGAGGAATTTAGGAGTATAATAAATTGAGATATAATCGTCTAGGTAAAAGCGACATCAAAGTATCAGAGATTGGGTTTGGTGCTTGGGCAATTGCCCTTAATTGGTGGGGTAAAGAAATTCAAGAGGATGAAGCAAAGAGGATGTTAAAAAAAGCATATGACGTGGGAATTAACTTTTTTGAGACAGGTGACATGTATGGTAAGGGCAAAAGCGAGAGGCTAATAGGCCAGGTATTCAAAGATATGAGAGATGAGGTAGTCATTTCAACCAAGTATGGGTATGACTTTGCAGGTGTAGAGCAAATTGGTCATAGTGAGCTGCCCCAAAAATTTGACATAGAGTTTACAAAACGTGCCCTCAAAAATAGCCTAGAAAGGCTACAGACAGACCATCTAGATATGTATGGACTTCACAATCCAAAACTACACCATATCAGAGATGGCGTGATATTTGACATGTTAGATGATTTCATTATAGAGGGGAAAATCAAGACATACCAAATAGCACTAGGTCCTGCAATAGGATGGACTCAAGAAGGCCTCGAGGCAATGGAGAAAGACAACATTGGTGCAGTCCAGACCGTATATAATATACTAGAGCAAACACCGGGCAATGAGATTTTGAATATGGCAGTAGAGAAAGATGTAGGAGTACTAGTTAGAGTGCCAGAAGCCTCTGGAGTGCTTACAGGTAAAGTTACAGCAGATACCAAAATAGATGAAAAGGATCATAGATCAGTAAGAAAGCGAGAGTGGATAAAATCAGCCCTAGAAAAGGTAGAACAGTTAAAGCCAATTGCACAAAGAAATGATTTAACCATTACAGAACTTGCCATCAAGTTTATCCTCTCAAAGAAAGGTTTTGCGTCAGTACTTCCTACAATGATTGATGAGGATGAAATATCAAGGTATGCAGATATGGCAGACGGAAGATACATCTCAGCAGAAGATATGGCAGAGATAACATCACTATACAATACATGGCCTGCATACGAGTTAAAATCCACCCCCAAGATATGATAGGGTGAAAATATGGCACCACATATTATGCAGGAATTTTATCTTGCAAACTAAATTCGTTTTCTACAAAATATTCCACACGGGTCTTTTTAAATTCACGAGAGCTGAATAGTATCTTGTAATCATCTATGTGAATTTGTTCTTGTATCTCTTTTGCCATTAGATTTGCTTCGTTGTGTGTTTTGCAGTGTATCATTGAAAATACACTATAAGGCCAATCTGGATATGTAGGCCTCTGATAGCAATGACTTACCTGTGGGAATGAGCCTAATTTTTCTCCCACATCAGATATTTTATGTTCTGGGACATTCCATACAATCATGCCATTAGCTGTGAAGCCAACTTGTCTGTGTCTTAATATGGCTGCAAATCTGCGCATCACACCAATATTCTCATAGTGTTTTAGTTTTTCAAATATATCAGATTCGCTAATCCCTAGAGATTTAGATGCCTCAAGAAACGGCCTGTCTGTGATTTTGAGATCCTTTTGCAGTTCCCGGATGAATGCCTTATCATATTCGGTAGGGATAAATTCCACATTTTTGATCTCTTTTTTTTTCTCAGATGGGGAAACAGTGTGTTTCTTTTCATCAACCATTTCAAGCTTGACACCAATCTTGAATAGTTTGATTGTTGGAAGCATTCGGATATTTTTTATGCCTTCCAGTATAGAGAGTTTGTCCACTTCGGTTTTTAAATCAGAGCCGGGTGGCACGGCAAGCGTAAACCACAAATTAAATTGATGATCGCGCTCATAATTATGACTCACGCCAGGATGCCGGTTAATTTGACTTGCGACATACTCTAATTTGTCATGGCTTACCTCCATTGCAACAAGTGAGCTTGTATAGCCTAAACGCCTAGTATCAAAAATGGCACTCAATTGCCTGAGGATTCCAACCTCTTTGAGTGCAGTTAGGCGAGCCATAACATCACTAGATGATATGCTAAATTTTTCTGCAATAGCATCAAAGGGTCTTGGAACCAGCGGGAATGTCCACTGAATTTCATTGAGAATCTCCTTGTCTAGTGCATCAATTGACTGACTCAATATATCGACATGATATGGCATTCAATTAAGTGTAACGAGAATATGATTCTCACATAAATTCGAGGAATGCCTGAAAATTGCCAAAAGCCTCAATTTGTGGAACTAGGATTCAATACATAAATAGAATTTTCCAAATTTTTAATTATTGATAGTCAACTTGAATCTACAGGGCAAAAATGTACTAGTTATAGGCGGGGGGACAGAGGCCCTTAAAAGAATCTGTATGCTAAAAGACGAGCAATGTACCATCACGGCAATCAGCAAGATGGTACATCCTGAAATCATGAAACTAGCAAAAAATGGAGAGATTTCCCACATAAGAGAGGATATAAAAGAGATGGGGTTTTTTACCACATACTGCCCAGATATAGTCATAACTACCACAAATAATCACAAATTAAATCAGGAAATAATCAAGACAGCAAAAGAGCAAAAAATAATGGTGTATAGTTCTGATAATCCAGAATCAAGTGACTTTGCAAACTTGGGAGTCATAGATATTGAAGGTGCAGTACGCATTGCAATATCTACCGGTGGAAAGAGTCCCGCCATGGCAAAAAAACTAAAAGAGCAAATAGGTAAAAACGTCAAAAAGATGGTCTCAGTAGAGGATATTTACCAAATAAAGATTCAAAATATTGCAAGAAAGCTAGCACAAGAGAATATCACATCACAAAAAGACAGAAAGGCATTTCTAACTGATGTGATAAATGACGAGATAATTAAACAGTTAATAAAAGACAAAATGATAAAGAAGGCAGAAAGCAGGGTCATTACAATGCTGAGGAACAGGGATTGAACCAAAAAATCATAAATGCACGTGTTACATTCAGAAATTCACCAATCCATATTCTAGAAAGATTCACAATAAGAGATATGGATAATGCCTACGAACAGTTCAAGCGTCACTCAGGACTAGAAGAATGTGTAATTATTCAGACATGTAACAGAATTGAGCTGTTTGGAAAGTCTATGGAGTGTAATCCGGATAAAATCAAAAGAACGTGGGCATCAATCACTGGCATGAATGAGGAAGCATTCAAAGAGAATATGAAGTCAGTTGAGAACAGAGACGCACTACACCATCTACTCAAGCTTACATCTGGTTTAGACTCTATGGTGTTAGGTGAAGAGCAGATTTTGGGCCAAATAAAAAGCTCGATAACATCTGCAAGAAATGCAGGAGCATCAGGAAAACATCTCAACACACTTTTTGACAAGGCAATAAGAATTGGGACTAGAATAAGAAACACTAGTGGCATAAGCAGAGGTGGTATATCAGTAGGCTCTATGGCAGTAAAGCTTGCCGAAGAGAATATTGATGAGTTAAAGACAAAAAAAGTGCTTTTAATTGGCACTGGCGAGGTATCTACATTGGTAGCAAAATCACTGAACCGACGTGGGTATGACTTTGCAGTTACTAGCAGGACAGTAAATAGATCCAAGGCATTTTGTGAAACTATGGGAGGCACGCCAGTAAAGTTTGAAAATGTATTAACAGGGTTTGAGAATTTTGATGTTCTTTTTGTTGCAACTACTGCACCATACTTTTTAGTAACATTTGAGAGAATCACAAGTGCCATAAAGGAGCGCAAAAGTGGCATGATGATTCTAGACCTCTCAAATCCCAGAACAGTTGATGAAAAAGTCGCCACAATACGAGGCATAAAGCTGATGAATTTGGATCAAATCGCAGAAATGGTGGAAAAGAACATGAATGCACGCATCAACAAGGTAAAGGCAGTTGAAAACATAATTAACGAGGAAGTAAACATACTAGAAGCATCAATGAAACGATTAGATGCAGAACCAGTAGTCAAAGGTGTCTTTAAGAGTATAGACATGCTTCGTGAAAGAGAGTTGCAAAAAGCACTCCAAATGCTAGATGAAACAGATGAGAAAAAGATCAAAATTATAAAAGACCTTACAAAGGCGATTATGGAGAGCATTGTTTCAACACCAATGAACAACCTTCGCAAGGCATCAGAGCAAGGCAAACCAGATGTAGTAGAAATAGCAGGAAAGCTCTTTGACTACAAAGATAAGCCAGACTAGAAATATATTTCAGCAAAGCATATCTTGTATCATGTCATTTCCCACAAGACGTCTCAGGAGATTGAGGACATCATCTAATATGCGAAAGTTGCTTCAAGAGACTACACTGTCAGTAGAGGATTTCATTTGCCCGGTTTTTGTTCAAGAGGGAATTGACACCAGAGTAAGTGTAGAGGCCATGTCTGAGATAGAGAGACTTCCACTAGATGATGTTGCAGATGAGATAGGGACAATATCAGATTTAGGCATACCAGCAGTAATGCTGTTTGGGATTCCAGAGAAAAAAGACGATGCTGGAACGGCTGCATTTGATGATAACGGAATTGTGCAAAAAGCAATATCTCAGATTCGACAGAATTTTGGCAATAAAATCGTAATAATGGCAGATGTGTGTCTCTGCCAGTATACTACAACCGGACACTGTGGTATAGCAAATGGAGAAAAGATAGACAACGATTTAAGTATAGATACGTTAGCCAAGATAGCAACAAGTCAGGCTAGAGCAGGTGTGGATATCGTATCACCATCTGCAATGATGGATGGTCAAGTAGCAACAATCAGAGCAGCACTAGATAAAGAGGGGTTTGGTGATGTATCCATAATGTCACACAGTGCAAAGCATAGATCCTCGTTTTATGCGCCATTTAGAAATGCCGCAGAGTGTGCCCCAAAATTTGGGGACAGAAAAACATACCAAGTCCCATTTACCAACCCAAGAGAAGCAATAAGGGAGGTAGAATCAGATATTGAGGAAGGCGCAGATATTGTAATGATAAAGCCAGCACTTGCATACTTGGATCTTATTGCAAAAGCTAGGGATAAATTTGATGTACCAGTTGCGGCATACAATGTATCAGGAGAGTATGCTCTAGTCAAAGGAGCTGCAATGCAAGGCTGGATTAATGAAAAAGATATCATAACAGAGATACTTTACTCCATAAAACGTGCAGGTGCAGACATGATAGTGACTTATTTTGCAAAGCCGGCGGCAAGGCATTTACAATCATGAGAAACGACGAACGATTTGAAATAGAACGGGCATTTGATCTTTTGCCACATGTAGTAGGATCTAGTTGGGCTGTAGTGTGGTTCAGGTTAAAAAAGATAAAAAATCCGACACGCGACGAATACAGGAAAAAGACACTCGAATACACAAAGATGCTAGAGCCATTATTTGAGAGTTATGAGGAATGTGAATTTGCAGATATGATAAAATACATCAAATTCAGAAAAGAGCAAGAATTTGAAAGAATCATTTCAGGACAGAATAATGAAATAGAAAAAAGATACGACAGATACATCAATTATGGGTAAAGCTCATCATACAATTGTGATAGAAAATCACCAAGAATAATAGTTCTCTTTGCAGCTTCTTTTTTTGCTGATTTGGTGTTCATCATAGATTCTAGTAGTAATAGTTTTTTGTAAAAATGATCTAGTGTCCATTTTTTATCATCAGGTGTGTGTTCTTTGCAGAATGGATCATCTCTGTGATATAATTGTCTTTTCTCAGAACCACCTACAGTGAATACTCGTGCAATGCCAATTGCACCTATAGCATCAAGTCTGTCAGCATCTTGGAGAATTTTACCCTCCATACTATGTGGGATTTGTTTTGCTGAAAAGCTATGACTTTGTACAGCATCACAAACGATTTGTATTTCATCATCTGTAAAGTCATATTTTTTCATAATCTTTCTTGATTCCCGTGCACTATACTCAGCAGAAAATTTAGAGAAATCACTAGACTTTGGAAAAGATACCACATCATGTAGTAGTGCAGCACACAGTACCAGTTTGCCATCTACACCTTCAGCCATACAGAGTCTTTTTGCGTTATTATACACCCTCATGGTATGTGTAAAATCATGAGCTGGGTCGTTTTTCATTTTTTGCTCTACCTCACATTTTATGGCATATAGTGCATCCATGTTAGAATCTCCATAGTTTTGGTTTTACAAATTTTAGTTTTTTCTGTGTTATTAATAGAGCCCAGTTAATTGAGGTAAATAATACCACTACAGATATACCAACTATATCAGCAACTATAATTCCAATGTATCGCTCTTCAAATATTTGTAGGAATGGTGTAAGAACTATATCACTTATTGATATCATGATATAATAGGATAATACCCGCCCACCCCAAAAACCCGCATACAGTCCAATACTTTTGGTCCGCATAAGTCCATAGGCAACAAAAAGCATGTTGCTTGGGAGTGGTGTTGCGGCAAAAAGAAAGGATGCTACGATGTAGCCATATTTTTTACGATTCAAAAAGTCGCCAATAATATCGAGATTGGTTTTTTGCTCTGTTGCCACAAATCTCCTAAAGATGCTGCTAGTCTTTTTTAAGACAAAACGGCCTATAGTAGCACCTGTAGCACCTACAAGTGCTAAAATAAGTGGGTCCAGACTCTGATCGAGTATATGAAATGATGATAAAACTATCCAAGTAGGCGGCATCAAGATTGGAGCAGCATTGATTGCCGTTAAGACAAGAAATATTCCAAAGTAAGAGTACTCTGCGAAAATCTCAAAAAAATCTGCCATGCCTAGATTGGATATTTTTTGCATCTAAACCCTTGTGTTTGCGTTTAGGCACAAGGAAATGTCATAAATATATGAAAAGATAGAATAATTACAACTTTTTTTGATCAAAATTCAGGTATTGTAAAGATATGGATCATTTGTGCAATATACTTATAAACAAACTTGTCTTACACTACACATGCCTGCTCATGCATGGAAATGTTTTAGATGCAATCTTTCTTTCAAGGATGAGCAACTAGCTGAAATGCACAGGCAGATAGAGAACCATTCCATAACCAAGATAAAGACGATAACAGCATAAAATTTACCAGTCTTTTGTTGCCCAGATTCCCAAATACCTTCTGTCAAATCACACACATAATACAACCAAGGCAAATTTTACAAAAAAATAGTGCAGAGGGTGGGATTCGAACCCACGAACTCCTAAGAGAAAGGATTGCCCATTTGTGGGATCTTGAGTCCTTCTCGGTTGACCGGGCTTCGATACCTCTGCAAAATAGTATGATATTGACTAATATTTCTCAATTTGCATTCTAGAAGTCTGTTGCATAAATGCGATATACGTACCAAGTTGGTATAACAGGTATGATTTTCGTATAGTTTGGTGTTGACTATGACAAAATTACTTGCAAATGTACGAAATTCCCAAAATTATGCAAGAAACTTCATTCTAGATAAAACAGGTAACCATATTCATAGGTAATAGATCGCAAGTATTCACGTTTTGTGGGAGATTATACGTACGGCTAAATCCAATGATTTTGTGCCCATACCATCGTGTGTATGTGGGTAGATGCATCTGCGATCTAATTAGACACATGGCAAATTTACCAAAGTTTTTTTAAACATGTCATACTATACTAAACATATGTTAAGATTAGTTAGATCCCCCCCATTGTGTGGGTATGTGTGCTTGCTACAGTATTCGCAATTTCATCTTTTAGTATAACTTTTGAAGACTCTTTTGCACAGACAGTTACTATAACTCCCAGAGATGGTATTGACGATGGGGATAATACTGCATTTAAGCTTAACAATGCAACTACAATCACCTCATTTAAGATAGGTACATCAACGTATGTGGCTGTAGCATCATTCAATGATGACGGTGTTCAAATACTTGATGTTTCAACACCAAGTAGCATAAGTGCAGTATCACAAATTACTGATGATTCCACACTTGAGCTTGACGGTGCCTATGCAGTCACATCATTTAAGATAGGTACATCAA
>JAPOPJ010000137.1 GCA_026712925.1 Nitrososphaerota archaeon | reverse complement strand
TGGATTTGATCTCTACTATTACATCCTGAGACACACATCAACAGACCTATGAAAACGCCTCTCGGTCTGTAATACCCATCTGAATGCATTTTTCTTCCTGTGAGGATTGTATGTAATGCGCCATACTGTTCTGACACTCAGATGGTGCACATGATGGTATGGAATAATCTTCGTCTTTGTTTTAAACATGTGATGTGCCATGGATTCTCCATCTGACAGGTATCCAGATTTCATCTACTTCTGAGCTAACTGATATCAGAATAACACATATTAACTAATAATACTTTGGATGAGCATTGAAAAGTTTGCTGTTAATTGGAGGCATTGTAGTTATTGCGGCACTCTTTACAGTTTTACCCGGCTATGACTTTGAGGCAAATGCACAGATGCAAGCAGAAGAACTTGATGCCTTTGACCTGCATTCTGAGAATGTACAACCACGAGGAATCACATTTCATGATAATAAATTTTGGGTGATTGATTCGGCAAATAAAATGGTCTTTGCATACGAATCTGACGGCACACCTGATGAAGAATCTGGATTTTCACTACAATCTGAGAATGATTCTCCGCTTGGCATAACATATCTCAACAACAAATTTTGGGTTGTTGATAATCAAGTGCGCAAGGTTTTTGCATATACTGCTGACGGTGAATATGATGTTGACTCTAGCTTTTCACTTCCTATGAATGACACTTACTCTGGAATCACATTTCGTGATGGTCAGTTCTGGGTGGTTGGCTTTAGAACATCTACAATTTATGCCTGTAATATTGATATCACTAATGAATGTACTTTTGAAACTGGTTCTGAAATAAAACTGGCTCCTAATAATAGACTCCCTGTTAGCGTCATGTTTTATTCTGAAAAAATCTGGGTAACTGACATTCTCAGTGAAACTCTGTTTGCATACGATCTTGACGGAAAATATAATGAGCAATCATCACTTACATTTGAGCAATCAAGTGGTCTGTCATTTGGATTGGCACTTCACGATAGCAAAGTATGGATTGCTAGTGCCAAGCAGGGTACTGTTAAATCATTTGATCCGTTTACCAAGTTGGATTTGACTGTATCATACAAACTTGATCTTGGCAATGCAAATCCTGCCGGAATGACATTTTATGATGATAGGTTCTGGTTGGTTGATCGTGAACAAGACAGAGTCTTTGTTTACAAATTTGATGATGGTTCATCTACCAAAATTGTTCACAGTCTAGGAGATGAGTTTACCTTTGATGTACTTCACTCAAATCCCATTGGGATTGACTATGCTAATGACCGGCTCTGGATAATTGAATTTAATGATGGGAAAATTCATGCCTATGATGTAAATGGCACACATTATCCAGATGCCGCAATATCACTGGTTTCAGAAAATGTATCCCCTGTAGGACTAGCAATCAATAATGACAAGCTTTGGGTCATAGATCAAACACACGATTCAATTTTTGCATATAACTTTGATGGAACACATGATGAGCAATCTGGATTCTCATTGCGTCCTGAAAACCGTATTACCACTGGAATTACATTCTATGATGAAAAGATCTGGGTACTTGACAGTGTGTTAAACAAAATCCTTGCATATAATATTGATGGCTCAATTCCGGACGGACTATCCGAGTTTACGTTGCATCCTGAAAACACTAATGGGATTAGCATTGCATTTCAAGACGGCAAGTTCTGGGTTGCTGATAGTGAACAAGACGAAGTCTTTGCATATGATACTAGCGGTATCCGGATTCCTGGCTATCAGTTCCTGCTGGATAATGGCAACAGTAATCCCACGGGAATTGTATTTGCAGATAACAAATTTTGGCTTGTCGAGCATGATGACCGCAGGATATATGATTATACAGCAGAATGGGAGCATGATCCATTTTCAGAATTTATACTGCACGAGATGAACCAATTCCCAGATGGTATCACATTTGATGGAAATAATCTGTGGGTAGTTGACAACCGCAAAGAATCACTATTCTCTTACACTCTTGATGGTGAATTTGTAGATGGGCCATTTGAATTACATAGAGACAACAAGCGCCCAACTGGTATCACATTTGATGGTGACAAACTTTGGGTGGTAGATGAGCATGAGGATAAATTATTTGCATATAATTTGAATGGCGAATTTAATACCACTATTGAGATACTTGCAGATACAGATGAGCCAAGCGGTGTCGTCTTTGCAGGTGACAGGTTTTGGGTAATTGACGGGGGGAACAATCATGTAGTTGCATATGACACTAGTGGTATTCAGGATTCATTAATCACATTCCAACTGCATGAGGAGAATACTGGCCCGGAGGGAATTGAATTTGTAGATGGTACATTTTGGGTGGCTGACAAGAATGGTATGGTTTATTCATATGTGATGGATCTAAATATGGGGTTGCTTTTGAGTGTAAATGATCCGGACTTTTTGGAGCAGGGAAATGAAACCAAGATAGCCGCAGACCTTGCAATAATGGACTTTAACAAACATCTAAGTGAAATGGATAGCATTTGGCGCCTAAATGTTGATTTTAGAGATACAGACCTTGATCCTGAAAAGGCACTAGAAGAGGTAATTGAGCTAAATGCCCATAATGTTGATGTCATTGTAGGTGTTCCTACAAGTGCAAGTGTGGATATGGTCAAAGATTACATTGATGAAAATGATATGGTACTGGTAAGTTGTTGCAGTACAGCACCACAATTGGCAGAAAGGGATAATGTATTTAGAATGGTACCTCCAGATTCTGGACAAGCACCATTGCTAGCAAAGCATATCATGGATGCTGAAATATCTGATATTATTATATTATATCGGGATGACTCTTGGGGTATAGGTCTCAAGGATGTACTTGTATCATCATTTGAAGGATTAAATGGCAACATACTAGATGTCATAAAATACAACCCTAATGATTCTGCACACACAGACTTTGATGGTATAGCCAGCATGACATCAGGTATAATATCAGAATATGATAATCCAGATGGTATAGGTGTGGTATTTCTTGGATGGTCTGAGACTGCTACCATGATGGAAGTGGCAGGGACTTATCCAAATCTATCTGATGTGGTATGGTTTGGCTCTGGTGATAGTGCCGGTGAATCTACCCTATTAGAAGAACCCGCAGTATCATTTGCCATGGATACTAGTTTTTCAGTTGTACAGTTTGTATCTAGAGTAAATGATACTACAGAAATGGTAAAGGCACATGTGATGGGTGAAACAAATAGAGAGCCTGCGGTATATGCATATTCTACATATGATGCTGTATGGGTAGCGGGTTTGGCCATGCTTGCAGCGCAAAGCAATGATGGCTATGAAGTTTTATCACAAATTCATACAGTAGCAGCTGAGAGAACTGGCGCAATGGGACCAAACAAACTCACTCCTGCCGGTGACCTTGCACTATCTACCTATACTGTACAGGCAGTCCGAGATGGTATGTGGCAAGATTTGGGTCCAATAAGTGCAGCTAGTATAACTGGTACCATATTTAGTGATGTGAATAAAAACGGCATCAGGGATGCCGGTGAGCCTGGAATTGAAGGCTATGAAATGTCTGCAATTAACTTTGCAAATCCATCTGAAGTAATAACAACTACTACTAATCCTGATGGAATGTACGAGCTTGCAGTAGAACCATCTGCTACCGTATTGGTGCAGGCAGGATTTTTCCCACCAAACCACACTGTATCTAATGTAAGTACATCATGGTACAAATATGTCACTTTGCAGGTAGGAAAAACTGAAACCTTTGATATAGGATTTCTTCCAGTATCTCCTGATGAACAGGTAACTTTGAATTTTGTCATGTATGTAGATGCGAATCAAAATGGTATGATGGATGCAAATGAAGATACCGTAAGTGGTCTAGATGACTTTTATGTCTATACATATACAACAGGTCCTGTAGCATACCCAGTCCCTGATGAAATGGGACGTGCAACTGTAAATGACCTTGTACCATCTGACTTTGCAGTACTTGCACATGTGGATTTGCTTGCAGATGCAGGATATGTCTGGGTAACTACTAGCTATATCTTACATGGTGACTCTGATATAGAATACAATATAGTTCCACCTGTGATAGTTGCCCCAGAGCCAGGCTCTGAATATACCATGATGATAGGACTGGCACAATAGAATCTGCTTGAAATTCATATATTCTGAAATATGTACAAAACTATCGCATTATGGATATGTGACAAATTCCGTACAATTATTACCATCCCATACTAGTATGGTATGTGGAAAAAAAGAAAAAAGATGCAGAGGCATATGCAACTAAAGATCCCACTAACACATCAGCAAAAGCGCAAGAAGATCTGGCAAAAGAAGCAATAAAGAAATTCAAGTCGCTAAACTAAACTTTCATTAGTTGTGTATGTGTGGTGTATATAATGGGACTGTTTGGGGCAAAGCGAGATCCTGAAGATATGATGTATGATGCAATGGCATTAATGGACAAAAACCAACCAAAAGGTGCTATATCACTCTTTAGCAAGGTCTTAAAAGAGCAACCAAATAATACGCGTGCACTATTTAACAAGGGCTTGGCACTAAATTTGATAAAAAAGTATAGTGATGCAGTCACTTGCTTTGAGAAACTAATTGAGATTGACCCAAATGATACGCAGGCACTTAACAACAAGGGAATCGCCATGGCTGAAATGAAGAACATTCAAGCAGCATACGAGTGCTATGATATGGCAATTGAGGCTGATCCAAAAAATGCAGCTGCATATTTTAACAAAGGTGTCTTGCTAGACAAACTACAAGAACATCAGGAGGCAATAGAAATTTTAGACAAGGCAATAAGTGTGGATCCAAGAAAGGTAAACGCCCTGTTTTACAAGGGTATTGTTCTAGGTAAGATGAAAAAACACGAAGAAGCACTGAACTGTTTTGATACGGTGTACAGAAAAAACCCACGACACCATGACGCACTATTTCACAGGGGTATAGAGCTAGCAGAACTTGGAAAACACGACAGAGCACTTGCAATATTTGACAAAATATTGGAAAAACGCAAAGACAATGTAAATGTAATTTACGCAAAATCAAGGAGTAAGGCAGCACTTGGAGATTTTCCAGAATCTATTGAACTGTTAAAATCTGCAATCACAAAAAACCCCAAGGTGATAAGGGAATGGGCAAAACAGGAAAAAATATTTGACAGACTTCATAGCAGTGAACAGTTCAGAAAGCTTGTAAAGATGTGATCATGAAGATATGATGATATGTTCAAATATTGACACTGTATGACATGTTTTCTGGTATGCATCACATACTGTGATATATCACTATAATTTTACATAATACATTATTACTGTCTGAATATGTAAAATGTTCTTGGTGTAATACACCATACCAACATTATGTGGTACACTCTAAACTTGAAGACATTCTAGTTATCTGCCGGGATTCCAGTGGCAGTCGCAGTTGCATCCACTTGTACACTTTATTCTTTTACAGTCAGAGCATTTAATCCTGTGGCGCCATATGGGTGCGGTATTCATGGTTTTATTAGCATCTTCTGATAATTAACTATTCGGCAGTATGGGGGTACTATCAAAGCATTTCATAATAATCATGCTCAATATGTCAATTGTATACTCAAGTGGTATGAGGGTGCGTTGCTCAAACACTGAAAATTAACTACAGATTACACCTCATTCATGAAATACATGTCACTCTGGGATGTGGATTTTTGGTGGATTTACCACTAAAATGTGAATCTACCATATGTGATGTGGTCAAGTACAATCTCACCCCTTACTAGTTTAGTCAAATTTGGTCAACTTTACAAAAAATCTGATCGAAGCATTTGGTTCATACCACTTTCAAGCTAAATACATGGCAAACTCTGAAACTGTCCTGTTACATAAGGATCTTGAAAAGGCGTTCAGCACGATTGACTCTATTGCAAAAAAGATAGAAAAACTGAAAAAATCAAATGCCGCGATGAGTAAAAAATTGAACTTTTATGAGTGCACTAACATGCCCACATTACAGACATCATTACAG
>JAPOPJ010000275.1 GCA_026712925.1 Nitrososphaerota archaeon | reverse complement strand
GCCATACCATCATACTGTCATACACTACACATTACAGATAGCTAAAAGCCAGCCCGGATTGGATCCTCAGGCTTTATAATCTCGCGTAGCAATATGGTGGCAAATGATCCACGCGATAGGGTAAACTCTACAACATCTCTGTCTGTTCTATACCCTGTACACTGTATTGCACACTGTCTAAAGCCACCCTCATTGCTTGCCTCCTGCAGCTCTTTTATGAAAAAATCTTTAGGTGCTATCTCTTCGGATTCCAAGATTTTTGATATGTAGTGGTGGAATCGTGTTTTTTTATAATAAGAATATCCGATAAATGGCACTGCTAGGCGCATATCTAATCCACTGGCATACTTTGTAATTACCCCCTTTGGGTCAAAGCATACATCACCCTCTGTTGGCTCAAAGAGATTCTCACCGTTGGAGAATGCCTCGCAAAGTGTGAGATTGAACAGATATGATTGGTATGCTTGTATATAGAATCTCTTCATTGGAACCGGTACTGCTCTAATTGCTCTTAGGGAATCATCTTGGGAGATCATCTCTTTTAATATGATTCTCTCTATGTCCATTTGCAGTGGGACGGTATCAAGATATTTTGCATAATTTTCTCTTTGTGCAAGTCTTTGTCGTATTTCAGAGTTTTCTTTTGAATCATATTCAGATGTATATGACAAAATTAAATCAACTGCCATATCAAAATCTCGCTGTAAAATTGCTTTACCTATAAGATGCGTTACAGGACGCTTTGAGCCAAATCTTTGGTATCCGTAAAAGTTTAGCACTTTGCTGTAATCAGAAAAACTATCCAAATCCCCTTTACATCCTGATATTTTTATCTTGAATTTGTTACCTATCATATCCTTTTTTGAAAGTGGTTTTTTTGCAAACCCGAGTCTTTCTAGTGAAAACCGTTCACTCAAATACTTCTCTGTTGATTTTGTCATACTATTAGAGCAGACATATTGTTGCGTTACAGCTGATGCATCTTTGAGACCAAGTGCTTTTAGTTTCATTCCAGTCTTTTTCATTATTGAGGAAAGCGCATGCGCAGTGTCAATGTTTCTCTTTTTTAGTCTATACACGGCATAGCCAGATTCGGGCTTTATGGATTTCAAGGCCCGTTCTGATATGACTTCTGAGACCTCAAAGTCATCTGGGGAATTTTTAATACTTCCTCCTATTCCAGCAGTTGTAGTACTGTATATCGATATCCCTATCTGGGAGTCTATTTTTGGTATCACGATAGCACGTTCACTGTAAGGAATTTACTAATTGATACTTCATCAGTACTTGCACCTAATAGTACCTTGTATGTGCCAAAGGTAGCCTCTGGGTCTGCATGAATAGTTACAGTTATCGTATCTGTATTATTATCTTGCTTAAATGCTAGTGATGAATCAGTTACCACTCTTAGAAATTCTTCAGAAGATTCTGCTATAATTGGCAATTCATACAAATCTTGTTGTTCATTGTCAGTTATGGTAAATGCGATTGTTTCAGAACTACCTGCCTCTACTGATATAATATCTGAAAGTATGTCTATTTCAAATGGAAGCTCTATTGATGTATCTACTACTCCGATATTGTTTTCCACCCATTCAGTAAACCATATCTTTTGACCATCTACTGTAATTCCAAATATTTGAGATACGCCGCAATCTTGCATAATGCCACAGTCTGCCCAGTTGGGATTCTTTGAAGGCACCATATACTCAACAAGTGTTTCTTTTGTTGGATCAAAAACTCCAATCCTGTTTGCATTATGTTCATTAAAGACTAGGCGGTTCTCATCTGTTGCCTCTATCCAGTATGGTCTAGACGCAGTAGATTTTATGATTCCTGTAGCATTACCAAATGTAGATGGGTGTGGCTCTGATGTTACAAACTTTGTAAACTGTCCTGTAATTGGCTCAAACATAAAGAAAAACGAGCTTGACGTATCTGCAAGCCAAATACTTCCGTCTTTATCAACTTCTACACCGTTAATTGATGTGGCATCTGCTGGCAGTGGGAAGAGTTGCACCACATCTCCCATTGTAAGTGTAGAGTTTACGGGATTGTTTGAATATGTTCCATAGTCAAATTTTGCTAGAACACCTGAATCTTCAAATATCCATGATGTAAACCAAATATTCTTTTGACTGTCTGTTGCAAAATCACTTGTGACTGAACCATTTAAGATTGGCGGAATGGAAAACAAACTTGCATCATCATCTGTAGGTGTAAGGATTACCAGATTCCCTCCGGTAAAGTCATTAAAGATTAAATCTGAGCCAAAGACCTCTAATTTTTGAGGCATTGCATTTGCATCTTCTGCAGGATATGCAAGTCGTCCATAGGATTCATCAAGTGTGGAGAATTTCCATATAGAAT
>JAPOPJ010000216.1 GCA_026712925.1 Nitrososphaerota archaeon | reverse complement strand
TGTAGATCAAGGCCAATCTGTCCTGCCTGTAAATGAAAAGTTTTCAGAAATAATTGATGTTCCGGGAACTTATCGGGCAGTTATTGAACTTACAGATAATAATCAGCAAAATAGCCTAGTCACAAGCGAGATGTTTACTGTTAAATAGGAATGAGTTGTTGATTCAAAAGTGTGGTTAAACTAGGAGTGATAATTTTATGACAAAAAAAACTGATTTGATTGCAGAGGCAGAGAAGATAAGGGCCGAGTTAGAAGTACTGCAAAGAAAGAAAGAGATTTTGGAAGCTACAGGCTCTAGAAAACAGTCAAAATCAGCAAAAAAACCAGGTGTTAAATCTGATGAACCTAAACCCACAAAACAGTCAAAACCTGCAAAAAAATCCAAACCCACAAAACCAGATGTTGCACCAGTGACTAAACCCGATTCTAAACCCACAAAGCAGTCAAAACCTGAACCTGAACTCAAACCAGCCACCAAACCTGATTCCAAGCCAGAAGCTAAATCCAATGCTAAACCAGATGTAAAGTCCACAAAGCAAACCAAACCCGACACCAAACCCACAAAACAGTCAAAACCCGTAAAAAAATCCAAACCAACAAAACCCAAGTCAGAAGCTAAACCCGACATCAAACCAGAAGATAAACCCGATACCAAACCAGACATCAAGCCCGAAGATAAACCAGATACCAAACCAGACACCAAATCTCCAAAACAAACCAAACCTGTAAAACAGTCAAAACCCGTAAAAAAATCCAAACCAACAAAGTCTAAACCAGATTCCAAGACAGTTGCTAAACCAGAATCTAAACCAGATACCAAACCAGACACCAAACCCGATGCTAAGCCCGTGGCTAAACCTGACACAAAACCAACAAAGCCCAAACTTACAAAAAAACAGGCAAGGGAACTAGCAGAGGAAGAAGCAAGAAAGGCGGCAAGAACTCTTGAGGAAGAATTAGAGGAGCAGCTCAGTGATGAAGAGATTGAGAATTTTCAGATTGAAAAGGTGGACATGGAGCGACTCACAAAAAGAGTCTGTGATATTCTAGCCGAAAAAGAATCTGCTGGTATGCTTCAAAGCGAAATATGGAAAAAGCTCAAACTCAATACTAGGGACGGCTCTAGACTTGCATTAAAACTGGAAAGAATGGGAACAATTAACAGGGAAAAAATTCTTGAAAAAGGCCGCTGGACCTACAAATTAATTTTAAAAAAGACTCCCATCAGCACCCAGTCTTTAGAGAATGCACCATGCCTTGTCTGTACTGTTGAGCAGAAATGTTCTCTGGACGGCGAAATCAGCCCGAGAAACTGTCAGCTTATCGAGGACTGGGTAATTGCTGAAATGAAAAAGCCAAGGAAAAAATGAAACTCATCGATGCCAGAAAGGACTATTACAGAAAGTTAGCTCATGAGCAGGGCTTTAGAAGTAGATCTGCTTACAAACTAAAAGAGCTAAACCAGTCTTACAGAATTATCGGTCCAGGCTTTTACGTCCTTGACCTGGGATGCGCACCAGGCGGATGGACTCAGATGGCAGTCAGATTGGCAGGAAACAAAGGTAAAGTGATGGGGATAGACCTCTCTTATGTTGAGGAGATACCACATGCTCATCTAATACGCGAGGATATCGAGGATGTAACCATTACTGATGAAATCATGGCGTATTTTGAGCGCAAAGTCAATGCCGTCGTATGTGATCTCTCGCCACAGGTAACTGGAAATTGGTCTGTAGATCATGCCAAACAGATCTCACTAAATTACAGCTGTGCGAAAATCATAGATATAGTCTTGGCACACAAAGGAAATGCACTATTTAAGATATTTGATGGCGAGTATTCTATGGAGTTTCGTGACTATGTAAAAAAGAAATTCTCTAGAATCAATCTTACCAAGCCCAAGGCTAGCAGAAAGCAGAGTAGCGAGCTGTATTGTGTCTGTCTAGGTTATACGGGATGATTCTAAAACAGTCTTGCAATCTCGTCTATATTTGCATCAGTTCTGAATCCTGTCGGATCAAATGCTGTAGGACTGGCACGGAATCCAATTTTTTGGAGGTCTGATATTATCTTGTCAATCTTTGGAGGAGATGACTTGATTTTTGCCGCAACCATATCAGTGGTGTAATATGTACCTGGCATTTCTGATTCTAGTATAACCTTTGCAAGTATTTTTTCACAAGAATCAGATACGGGCAGCTTGCAGGCAGCCTTACTCATACACTCTATGAACTTTTTTTCAAAAATATTGCCAATCCACAACGGGCCTGCCATACTAAATTCTGAACCACACAAATTGCATCTTGATTCGTATTGTGATGATGTCTTGCGATGCTTGCATGCATTGCAGTGCAGTATATATCCCAAATTTCCCTCCAAGTCTGGTTTGCCTGATACCACTACATACGTCCTGTAATAGTGCATGTCGCTCTCCACAAATACAGGTGATACCTTCATGCCCAGCCTACCTGCAATTGCTCCTAGACAACCTAGAATCAGTCTTATTGCCATCTCGTTTCCATATTCTACCCGTACTGGTCTTCCGCCATACTTTCTCATACATGCGTCTTGGAACAGGCCGTTTAGTACCTGCTGGTCTGTTGCAGTACATGAAAGCATTCCATTATACATTGTAGCCCTTAGACCGCAGTCAAGAAATTGCACAGGTGATCCAAATGGATCAACATCTACAATTGCTCCACGTTTCCCTCTCTCTGAGCATGCAGAAAGGAATCTACATGTCTCATTTTCAGAGAATGTTACATTTGTTATGTTGTTTATCTTGGCAGATTCTTTTGCCATTTTTATCGCAGATGGGTTTAGGTCATTTATCATAACAGCATCCACATCAAGCTCATTTGCCACTCTCAGGCCCCTGGCTCCCACCCCGGCAAGCGCATCTAAAAAAATCCTTGGACCTACAAAATTATCCAAAAACGCACTATATGCTATTATCGAGAGGTCTCTATTTAGCATGGCCCTTGGATTAAAAAATGCAGGCTCTTTTGGTGGTGCCTTTTCTGTAATTGCCATCTTGGGAATAATCATGCTTGTGTTACCTTCGACTATTTTGACTAGTGTCTCCATTTTGCCTGCAACTGTCTCCATGAATAGCACAGTCTATAATGGTTTAATACCAACTACCTTGGAACAAAACTAGTGCATCTTTGCGGAGTTGACGATGCGGGGCGCGGCTCCATGCTAGGACCGCTAGTTATTGCAGGAGTCTCAATAAAAAAGTCTAGGCTTGGTAGATTGCGTAAAATGGGAGTCAAGGATTCTAAACAACTCTCACCAAAAAACCGCGAGGAACTCTATGAAAAGATAATCGAGGTGGTAGATGATTATCATGTTGCCAAAATACAGCCAAGGTCAATTGACTCTAGTGTCAGAAGACATGCCCTGAATCATCTAGAGGCAAAATATATGGCAAGGGTGGTATCAAAACTAGATTCAGATATATCATATGTTGATTCGTGTGATGTGAATCCTGCTAGATTTGGAAGAGAGATTGCACAAATCTCTGGAAACAAGAAAATCCGTTCATACCATCATGCTGACAGCAGGTTTGCAATAGTTTCTGCAGCATCTATAGTAGCAAAAGTGTCACGGGATCGCTCTATCTCACGATTGCAAAAGCAGTATGATTTGGGTAGTGGTTACCCCTCTGATCCAAAGACGATACGATTCGTGACACAATTTTACAATACACATAACAAACTTCCAACATTTGTCCGACAGAGCTGGAAACCTACTATGGGGATACTAGGTCAGAGTGGAGTCTGAAATCTGTCTAGTTCTGTGCTATTGATAGTATCATTGCATGTTCTTTGTCATATGGGCGCAGGTCTATATTTTGAAGCACCTCAAAGGAATCTCTTAGCTTGTCTACTTCACCTTCTATTATCTTTCCAGAAGATTTTACAGAATCTATACTCTTTGCCTTGATGGTAAGAAAAAAGTGGCCATTTTTTTTCAAGTATGCTTTACAGTTTTCAATTGCAATTTTTGTTTGATCTGGTTGTGCAATATCTGCATACACGACATCAACTTTGCCAAATGCACCAACATATTCTCTTGGCCTTCTAGCATCCTGCAGAATTGGGATTATATTTTTCCTGTATGCGACAACTCTATCAAGGAACTCTCTTGCCACCCTACTAGTATGCTCGACTCCAAATATTATACCACTAGGCCCGACTATATCTGAGATGTGGCTGACTGTAGTGCCAGAGGATGTCCCTAGGTATAGTACTGATGACTTGTTTTTAATCGGAAATGTTTCTAATCCATTCATTATTGCCGCTGCAAGCTTGCTCCTAAAAGGATCCCACAGTCTGTACTCTGTACCTTTTATTGTTATTAATTTTTCCTTATATACACGGTTTCCTGGAATCATGTTTTCTGTTGCAAGTTTTTTTTCACCCTCAGACTTTATCCAAAAAAACGCCTGGTTATCTTTTTCCAAATCTCTTTCTCTTTTTTGACTTTGAACCAGATTTGTGCTTAAATTTCTTGCCTACAAAATCATGTCTTTTTTTCCTAAAGTTGCCGCCGTCACGTTTGTCATGTCTGGGGTGTGTGTCTCTTTCTGGAGGTTTTTCATACCTTTTGCCAATATCATCGACTCTCAGGTTTAGCTTTTCAAGTAACATTTCATTGATGCCTTGGCCATACACATCAACCCTAGCTGCAATTACCGTCTTTGCTGCTATTGCTCTTGCTATTTTTCCTCTCTGCCATTTAGGTGCTGTGTGAACTAGCGCGTGTTGGAATAATAGGCCGTGCTTTGGTGGCTGGGAACCTGTCTTGAGAGATCTGAATAATGCCTTTTCTGCACCCAATACTTGAATCGTGCTTGATGGCATACCTGCAACCCTCTTTAGACTACCTGCCTTTCGCAAAATTCTTGCCCCTACAGTAGCGCCTAGAACTGCTGTCATGTTTGGTGCATTTTCATGCATCTGAGATTCGACGTGCTTTACTATCTCTCTTCTTAACTTGTCCATCTTGATTAACTGTTCTGCAATTGTCATAACTAGAGATAGGTTGGAATCTGTAATGTCCCCACCATTACTGTTTGATGCTGCTAGTAGAATCATCTCTACTTTAGATTCTGGAAATCCAGCATCTGTGAGGATGTCTTTTGTTAACGTGTCTCTTCTTCCGCCTAGGACAGTTTGCGCATATCCATTGATACCATCAACAATATTTTCAAGCTCTGGAAAATGCAATCCATACCATTCCCGAAGCCCAGAGCTTAGTATGTTTGCTGTCCTGTCTATTTCATCTAGCATTGTAATTGCCTGGACTATGTGCATGTCTGGACTTGCCGAGACTTCACTTACCTTTGCAGATGATAGTCCTAGTGAAAAGTCTCGAAGCTTTTCTAGTACTTCTTGGATGTTTTCTGCAAATCCAGAATCCACAATTATCTGCGGCTTTGATGTTTGAATCTCTTCTATCTCGCTTTCCTCCATGAGTTCTGCGTCAATTGATTCTTTTCTTAATAGTGCTAAAAGCGACTCGTCACTTGTTTTTATGCCCCTCTGGATAGGTGCTAGATAGTTAACTAGTTCGTCTAGTCTGGCTTGTTTTTTTTTAATTGCAACATACTCTTTTACCATATCCCTAAAGGGAAATGATTTTTCAGGTTTGTCACCATTAAATACGGAAATTCCTAGTTCCGTAAGAATTACAGAATACACACCTAATTGATTCAACTTGCCTTTAAATAGGTAATCCTACGGTTTGGCCTGTACAGTTTAACTCATGTGGTTTAACTCATGTGGTTTGATTCATGTGGTTGTCTCACAAAGAATATTCGGCCGCATCTGAGTGTTTGTGTTTTG
Organism: Nitrososphaerota archaeon; assembly: GCA_026712925.1. Lineage (GTDB taxonomy): Archaea > Thermoproteota > Nitrososphaeria > Nitrososphaerales > Nitrosopumilaceae > JAPOPJ01. The sequence continues at coordinate 18,695 of JAPOPJ010000216.1, read as the reverse complement.
CATGAGTCATGTGTGAGTCTTGATAGTCATGTCTGATTGACTAGATTTGTGATGCTGGAAATATCAAGACTGGACATGTCAAATCTGACATGAGTTTTGGGAAAAAACACAAAGCAATTACTGGCAGACTCAAAATGAATATACTTGCTACCAAATGATATGTTATCTCTCTTATGGTATCTGTAGTGTAAGCAGACTAGATGTAAATGCTTGATATAACAGATATGGTTTTTGTAGAATTTGATGTTGCCTGTGGGAGAATAATCACAAAAGTATGAACTTTCAAGAATTGTACAGCAAACTCAAAAAAATTAGGAATATTTAAAAATACGCTCCTCACACCTACACCATATTGGTAAACACTCTGGCAATTATGTTGCTAATTGCGGCAGTATCTGTACCGTTCTTATTTTCAGATGTATCTGCCGCACCATGTGACCATGCTGAACTACCTAGATGTGATGAACTTGTCAATACGGATGGTGCGTTTGTCACCACTTGGGTAACTACATCTCCCGGCCAGACAATAACCATACCATCTATTGATGATACGACAAGATATGGTATCATTTGGGGTGATGGTAATGCTGATAATGCAACTGGTGATGCAAGCCACATGTACAGATTTTCTGGCACATATAAGATAACAATAGAGCGTACATTTCCTGGAATCAACCTAGAAAGAAATGTTGACAGTGCACTCAAACTTAAAGAAATTACAGACTGGGGTGATGTCCGGTGGAGTACCATGGAGGGTGCATTTTATGGTGCAGCTAACATGAATATCACGGCAAGTAATTCACCTGATCTTTCAAATGTTGAAAGTATGGATAGAATGTTTGCATATGCGCGCTCATTTAATGCAGACATTAGTGGATGGGATGTCTCTAATGTAACTAGCATGAAGCAAACTTTCATGTCTGCACAAAAATTCAACTCACCACTAAATTCTTGGGATGTCTCCAATGTAACAAACATGTCTGGCATGTTTGCAAATGCACGTTCATTTAATCAAGAAATATCTAGCTGGGTTACTAGTAATGTGACTGACATGAGCTCCATGTTTTTATCTGCATCCTCTTTTAACCAAGATCTCAACGGGAATACACCACATCATGAGAAGGGGAACAACTGGCTCACACCCTCTGTTACAGACATGTCTAACATGTTTAATGGTGCTACCTCTTTTAATCAGCCACTCCGATACTGGGACGTATCAAATGTAACAAACATGTCAGGCATGTTTGCAGGTGCTACATCATTTAACCAAAATCTCTACTCATGGTCTGTCCGGAACGTCACAGATATGTCAAACATGTTTAATGGTGCCACAAGTTTCAACAACGTGCTTAACTCCGATCCACCAAAACGCAGTCTCAGACCCCTAGGTTGGTATACAATTAGCCTCACCAATACCTCAGGCATGTTTGCAGATGCAACATCATTTAACCAGAGAGTTTTATTTTATACGACTAATGTAACAAACATGTCAGGCATGTTTGCAGGTGCTACATCATTTAACCAAAATATTAGCGGAAACAATTATGCTAATGTGCATACACATTTTTGGGATGTTAGATACGTCAAAGACATGTCTTACATGTTTGCAGGTGCTACATCCTTTAACAATGCACTTGACTTTTGGCTTATTGAAAACGTATCAAACATGTCACAAATGTTTGCAAATGCAAAGAACTTTAATCATGACATTAGCGGATGGAATGTTGCACCGGTTACCAACATGTCTGGTATGTTTTATGGTGCCACATCATTTAACAAACCAATTAGTAACTGGAGTGTACATAACGTTACTGACACGTCTCGTATGTTTGAGAATGCCACATCATTTAACCAAGATATCAAAAACTGGAATGTTGGACGAATTAGCGACATGTCATATATGTTCAAAAATGCCACTTCATTTGATGCCAACCTTGAGAAATGGGGTGTAGATGAAGATGTTGACAAGACAGAAATGTTTGTAAACTCTGGCGTGGACACTCTGCCGCCATGGTACTAGTATCCATATAACCAATTACCATATCATCATATATCACATCATGCAGAGTGTTAATTTTGCATATTTGTAACACACTTTACACAGGAAATGTCAAATTATCAAAATACACTTGTAAAACCAATTAAATTTGCATATACGTCAATTTACTGTATAATACTACCTAAATCTGTCTTTACGGTGTATGGTATCTCGTATCTAAAAATTGAATCATGCAACAATTCTACTAAATCAACTGTTATATGCGTACTAGGGATAAACATCTCTGGTGGAGCCGAGTCTTTCTACGTCCATAGGTTCAATCTCTATTCCAAGTCCTGTCATGCTGGCCTCTGGAGTGCTGGGAATATCTTTAGATGTATTTGAGCGACTGCACCGTGCAGGCGCTGGCGCAGTTGTAACAAAATCCCTCAGCAAAGAGCCTTGGGAAGGCTATCCAAACCCTACAATATTTAGTGTTGGTGCCGGTGGGTGGATGAATGCAGTAGGTCTGTCAAATCCGGGTGCATCAAATTTTGCAAAAATGATCAAACCCAATCATGATGTGCCAATCATTGTGAGCTTGGTAGGTTCTGTTCCTGAGGATTTTGAGTTTATGGTAGGTGAGTTTGCTGACTGTCATGTTATGGCGTATGAGTTAAATTTGTCATGTCCGCATGTTGCCAAAGTAGGGCTTGAAGTAGGTGATGATCCAGAACTAGTAAAAAATATAGTATCTACTGTAAAGGATTCCTCAGATGTGCCAGTTGTTGCCAAGGTAGGTCTGGGAACTGTGCATTATCTTGATACTGTTGGAGCTGCTATTAATTCTGGAGCAGATGCAATTACTGCAATAAATACAATCCGCTCGATGGCAATAGATGTCAATACAAAAAGACCCATACTGAGTAACAGATTTGGCGGACTATCTGGTACTCCAATCAAATCCATTGCACTGCGATGTGTATATGAAATCTCTTCAAAGTATGATGTTCCTATAATTGGTTGTGGTGGTATATCTTCGTGGGAGGATGCGGTAGAGTTTTTTCTGGCTGGAGCTTCTGCCATTCAGGTAGGGAGTGCAGTAGGGGATAGGTGGCTACAAGTATTTGGAGAGATAAATAATGGAATATTACAATATATGAAAAAGAATAATTTTTCAACAATAGGGGATATGGTGGGAATTGCAAAGAGATCCTAATCACCCATATGTCGTAACAGTAGAAAAAGTAGTTGATGAGACTCCAACTGTTAGGACATTAATATTTTCAGACCCCATACTTTCAGATGTACTGCCAGGTCAGTTTGCTATGGTGTGGATTCCAGGAGTAAATGAGTTGCCAATGAGTGTGATGGTTTCAGCTGAATCTGGAAAGGCGGCATTTACCGTGAGGCGACACGGGCCTGCATCAACTGGTTTGTTTAACATTACTTCTGGTCAGCAAATCGGTGTACGTGGGCCATATGGCAATGCATTTGATTTGAAGGATGGCAAGATACTGCTTGTAGGCGGTGGTACGGGGCTGGTTCCACTAATTAGACTATTGAGATTTGTCAAGCCAAGTCATAATGTGATTGTCCTAATTGGGGCAAAAACAAAAAACGAGGTATTCTTTGAGAGTATGATAAGGGGTATGCTAGAAAAAAATATCCACGAGGTAATTATTGTAACTGATGATGGCTCTTATGGGGAAAAGGGTCTAGTTACAGATATTGTAGAGAGATTGGTACGTGAGCAGCACTTTGATGGTGTCTATACATGTGGCCCAGAAAAAATGATGTACAAGACAGTCAAGGCAGCTCACTCTAGGGGGTTTTTTGTCCAGGCCAGCCTTGAGCGGATGATGAAGTGCGGCGTGGGGATTTGTGGAAGTTGCTGTATGGGTGGTGATCTTGTGTGTCGAGATGGCACCATATTTGATGGCGATCATCTGCTCTCAAACAGGGAATTTGGCTCTTTTTACAGAAATAAGGCTGGAATTGTGGAAAAATATTAGGTTTGACTAGCAAGGTTTAAAATAAATCATGGAATTATTGCGGTGAAGGACATGGGAACGCCAAAGATAGTGCTAACAGCAGATCGTACTTTAATGTCACCGTATCGGGGGTTGTCATTGGCTACGTTTTTTGGGTGTGCACCTGCACTTGACCCACATCGTAGCAAGAGCAGCTTTTGGTATAAAATACTAAAAAACCAAGTCACGCCAAAGATTCTATTTGACTTTATCTGTAATTACATACCTCACACTAATGGGGTTGCAAATTATGCTCCATACGGGCTGAGAAAGCTAGAGGCAGGCTTACTACGTGATGGCTTTAGTAGACGGGATGTAGTGGTGGCGCATCCAGACCACATTGAAAAATTCATCGGTCCAGAAACGCAGGTGGTAGGCACGTATGAGATGGACCCTCTGGGAATGGGCCCAGTAACAATGACATTTACTTATGGGAGAAAACAGATTTCATATGATGAATTTTACAACACCGAACTCCACCACAGAATCAAGGCTGCAAAGGAAAAGACCGGTAGCAAGGCCAAAGTTGTATCTGGGGCATCTGGAACTTGGCAGTACAATTATGATCCAGAAAAGATTCAAGAGTTTGGAATTTATGCCATATTAGAAGGTGAGCTTGGAGGTATAGCGCCTGAAATAGATGGGCATGCGGGAAGGTTCTTTAATTATTTAATTAATGGCGACTTTGATAACATGGACCCCTTTAGGAAAAGGCAGGACTTTAAGGTGAATATTAAAGAATTTGAAAGAGACGGTAAAAAGATTCACGGCAGATTTGTCAATTTCTGGGACAGGCCAGACCTCGAAGAGATTCCAAATATTATAGAGCCTAGTATGCATGGAATGGTTGAAGTAATGCGGGGATGTGGCAGAGGGTGCAAGTTCTGTGATGTTACATTAAGATCCCTACGATACTATCCGCCAGAAAAAGTCAAAAAAGAAATTGAAATCAACATGAAAAAGGGTGGTACAAAATCAGCTTGGATTCACAGTGATGATATCTTTGTTTATGGAATGGATCCACGAACTGCAAAAGGAATGGAGCCAAACAGAGAAGCATTAGAGGAATTATTTACTGCCATAATGTCTACTGGTGTTTCACATACTAATCCTACACATGGAACTTTGGCAGGTGCAATAGCTGATGAGAAACTAATCCCAAATATATCAAAAATAATTAGGTCTGGTCCTGATAACATGACTGGAATCCAGGCCGGGTTTGAGACTGGCAGCTTGCGATTAATTGGAAAGTATGCTGACAGAAAACTTGCACCGTATGATCCTAGTGAGTGGCATTGGGTGGTTAAGGAAGGTGTAAAGACTTTGAATCAACATTACTGGGTTCCTGCATTTACCTTGATCATGGGATTGGATAATGATGAAACTCCTGAAGACTCTTGGGAAACTATTAACCTTCTCAGCGACCTTGAAAGAGAACAACCTGATTCAATGTTTACCACCACGGCACTCACGTTTGTGCCTATAGGGTTGTTGGAAAAATCAAACTTTTTCAATATTGGAAACGAGATGACTCCGGCACAATTAGGTGTGCTTTACAAGACATGGCAGCACAACTTCAAGTATGGGATTCAAAAATTCATGAACAAGACAGGCGCAAAAGGTCCGCAAAAGTACTTTTTCAATGCACTTGCACGCTCACTAGGTGGTGTTCCATTAGGTGCAATGGAACGTTATGCCCGCAGAAAGAGCAGAGAACATGAAAAGGTAATTGAGACAGTCAAGGCAAAGTACTGGTAGTATCATATAATGTGGTAAAATGTGCCTGTAAATCTGATATATTCTCAGGTCAAGTATGTGCTAGAGTATATGGTGGTGCTGAGTAGATTGCAAGCGCAGATAACCACCATATCCAAATGTATAAATTCGTTAAATCAAATGTCTAGTTATGGCAACTCACGGTTCGCTTACAAAGGCAGGCAAAGTCAGGGGACAAACACCCAAGGTAGAAGGTAGAAAGATTGTAGGTACCAACTCTAGTCTCAGAAACAAGAGCAATTTTAGAAAACGATTTGTCTTGGGAAGAGTTCCAGGTCAGAACAAACCTGGGCAAAGAAGAAAGAGACGTTAGGCATCTTGTGTGTTTAAAATTAGTTGTATTTTTATAATTTTGAATATGTGCTGAGCAGGTTTGATGTAATTGTTCTAGTTATACCATTTGGTAATATTGAGATGTAATGTATTGCATGTGAGAATTTAATTCAAAAATGGAAATTTCTAGAATTACATACAAAATTTTTGTAAAAAGCTAACTTTATAAAGTACCCGTACCGTACCATACGGTATGGTAGAAGATATACGATTGGATAGTTTGGAGGGTGTAGGCCCTGTAACTACAAGAAAGTTGTCTGATGCAGGAGTCCACAACGTGATGGATCTTATTGTAAGAGGTCCGGTTGAGATTGCCGAAATCACTGGAATGGAAAAAGACACTGCTGAAAAAATTGTCAACAAAGCACGCCAGCATCTAGTTGAAGGTGGCTTGCTTTCCAAAGACTTTGTTAGCGCAAGCGAGATATACAAACACCGACAATTGATTGGCAAGATCACTACCGGTACAAACTGCCTAGATACGCTGTTTGACGGCGGCGTTGAAACACAGGCCCTGACTGAAGTTTATGGTGAATTTGGTTGTGGAAAAACCCAATTTGCACATACAATGTCTGTCATGGTTCAAAGATCAAAAGAAGATGGTGGTTTGGAGGGTGGTGTCTTGTATATTGACACCGAAAACACGTTCAGACCTGAACGAATCGTTTCAATAGCTCAGGCAAACGGCTTGGATCCTGAAAAAATCCTTGACAACATTATTGTTGCACGTGCATACAACAGTGCGCACCAAACCTTGATTCTTGAGGAGGCCGGTTCGGTGATCGATGAAAACAACATCAAGTTGATTGTGGCAGACTCTGCTGTGGGTCTATTCAGATCCGAGTACCTTGGTAGAGGAACTCTGTCTAACAGACAACAAAAACTCAATCACTTTGTACATCTGCTGTCTAGAATTGCGGAAACTTACAACTGTGCCGCAATTGCTACAAACCAAGTTATGGCATCTCCAGATGTCTTCTTTGGTGATCCTACGCGCCCGATTGGAGGTAATGTAGTTGCTCATACTAGCACCTACAGAATCTACTTTAAGAAATCTGGCAAAAAACGCATAGCACGAATGGTTGACAGTCCACATCATCCAGAAGAAGAGGTAATCTTTGCACTGGCTGAGGCTGGAGTAGTAGACCCCGAAGATGCTGAAAAGAAGACAAAAAAGACGAAAAAGACCAAATCTGTAGAGACACCAGACAAAGAGACTGTAGAGACACCAGAAAAGACAGAAAAAAAGACTGTAGAGACACCAGACAAAGAGACTGTAGAGACACCAGACAAAGAGACTGTAGAGACACCAGAAACAAAGACAGAGACAACATCTGACACTCCAAACGATAATTTAGACCCCTTAGAGGAGTAATCCTCTTTTTTTGTTTATTTTTACCCCTTCAAGGCTTTTTGCCTGTTGATATACCGCAGTTTTTGTTCTAAAACCGCCTAGAACCCCTTTTTATTCAAAAGTATTAAAATAGGGTTTCTGAGTATCATCATTTATGGCAACCAAAAAATCCTCGGGTCGCTCACATGGGTTTAGGCACAAGACTAGATCCATAATGAGGAAGAAATCTCCCCGAGGCGTGTCATTTCTACTGCGTGAGTACAAGGAAGGCCAGCAGGCACTTGTCATCATTGATCCTAGACAGCATAAGGGTCTGCCTCACAGGCGATACCATGGAAAAGTGGGAATTGTGACTAGCGTAGGCAGGCGTGCAGTCACACTTGACGTGAAATTAGGTAACAAATCGAAAACCTTAATCACTAGGTTAGATCATATCAAACCATTCGGTGTTTAATATGGAAGAAGTAAAAAAGAAGCAAGCAGTTTCACTCTCAGAGGTTAAGGAGATTTTAGGTCAGGTTGATGTTGATGCGATGGATCAAATCCAGCGTTGGACATATGATTATGTTTCAAAATTTGTCACCATAGACCCAAATGATGCCAAAGAGATGAAAAAACGGCTGATAAAAGAATGTGATCTGACTGAAGATGAAGCAGTTGAAATCATAAACATCAAACCCACGAGCTTGGCTGAACTGCGTTCGTTTACGTTTGGCTGGAAAAAGCTTATTCTCGCTGAAACTCTGGAAAAGATGCTCAAGATAATCAAGGAGTACTCCTAGAACTTGGGAGGACGCGTTTTACATGGTGCACTCCTCGTCTAGAAGGTACGAAGAACACGCATATGTTTTGGACTTTAACCCTCGTGGTAAATCCTCTACAATAAGAGGCAAAGAGGGAATCATAATAACTGCAATAGGCGAAGATAGACTGACACTGTTGGAGATTCTCGGTGTCCCAAATACCACTTTTGAGTTGGGGGAGAAAATCTTTATTGGCAGGGAGGGAAGAACCAAGGTTCTCTCTGTTTTAGGTAAGGCCAATCTTGATTCGCTTTCGCCATCTGCACAAGGTGAGCTGTCAAGTGTGGTGGAAATTATTGTAACTGATAATGAGGCAAAGTTTATCGAGTATCTCAATAATGCAGGACCACTTACGCCAAGAACACATGCACTAGAACTAATCCCAGGAATAGGAAAAACTTACATGAAGACATTACTTGAAGAGCGCGAAAGAAAAAAGTTTGAAAGCTATGCAGACCTGCAAGAAAGAGTGGGTCTAAATGATCCAATAAGTCACATCTCTCAGAGAATATTAGATGAGCTTACCGGCGAGAGCCGCATGAATCTCTTTGTAAAGAAATGAAAAAACAAAAGCAGCTTGGACAACACTTTCTAAACTCTAGTAAAATTGCAGATTTAATAACATCTGAGGCGGCAATATCAAAAAGTGATATAGTTTATGAGGTTGGCACAGGACGTGGGATACTCACGCCATTGCTGTGCAAAAATGCCAAAAGAGTAGTATCAATTGATTCAGACAGGCAACTCTATGAGGCGGCATTGTCTAACTTTGCTGGCATTGAAAACCTCACGTTGCAGTGTGGTGATGGCTTTAAGCAAAACTATGACTTTACCATCTTTGTGTCAAATCTTCCATATTCTGAAAGCAGACGTGCTATAGAGTGGCTTGCACAGACCACATTCTCGCATGGTGTGATAATGGTACAAAAAGAGTTTGCCGGGAAATTACTTTCAGACATATCATCTGAAAGAAAGGCAGTCAGTGTTATTGCCAAGCATGCCTTTGAGATGACTCTTATCTCAAATGTGGGATGCAAAAACTTTGACCCTCCTCCTAGAGTTGACTCTGTACTCTTAAAAATCAGAAAGAAAAGAACCATGGAAAAAACACTAATCCAAACTATAAACAAAATGTTCTCATACAGGAAAAAAAAGATAAAAAACATACTCGGCCAGTTTGGAGTAGAAACAGATATGGACAAACGCTTAGATGATCTTTCAAGTGAGGGTATAGTCAGTATTGCAAAACAAGTCAGAGAGTATGTCATAAAGCGTGCTCAGGAGCACATCTAATACACATGTCTGGGAATATGTCTGAGAACACTTCTGCAAGCACATCTGGAAACACATCTGGAAACACATCTGCAAGCACATCTGCGAACACATCTGCAAAAATGTCAAAAAGTGAAGAGTACACTCCATCTGAGGATACATTTTTTGTAGCAGAGCATGTGGAAAATGAGTGTGGTCAAGCGGCATTAGATGTGGGAAGTGGCTCAGGATACTTGACAAAACTGCTTTCTGAAAACTTTTCACTAGTAGTTGGAACTGATATTGATTACAATGTGCTAAAAAACCAAACATACAAAACAGAAAATCTAATCTGTTGCAATGGCTCAGATGCCATATCATTTGGGTTTGATCTGGTAGTGTGTAATTTGCCATATCTTGCAACTGATGAGATTTTAGATGTGGCAACTGATGGTGGAAGAGATGGATTTGAGGTGCCAAGTAGAATACTTGATTCTGTCTATGGGAATATCCGGGCTGGTGGCAAGTTTGTCTTTGTTACATCTTCATTATCTGACTTTGAAAAACTAATTAAATATGCATGTACACTAGGCCTTGATTGTCGTATAGCTGCAAAAAAGAAACTCTTCTTTGAGGAATTGATTCTAGTAGAGGCCAAAAAGCCTTTACTGTCATCTTAGCTTTGACTTTGCAGCATCTGCAATAGCTTCAGACATCTCTCTTGTGCCCGAGCTTCCGCCCAAATCATATGTGACTATCTTGCCTTCATTGATGACTTGGTCAGTTGCCTCAAATATTGCGTCTTTTATGTCCGGCTCGCCTAGGTATTCAGCCATCCATGCTCCTGACAGGATAGTTGCAGTTGGGTTTACTTTGTTCATTCCCTTGTATTTTGGCGCACTACCATGTGCAGGCTCAAACATTGCATAAGATTTACCCATATTTGCAGAATAGACATTACCTATAGAACCGATACTTCCTGATGCGCATTCTGAAATGATATCCATAAAGAGGTTGGTGCTGAGCAAGACGCTACCGTTGAATCTCTCAGGATTTTTTACAAGCTGCTGAGTCATATTATCAATATAATATTCTTCAATCTCAATTCCAGGATTCTCACCTGCTACCCTTTGAACCTCACTCCAAAATATACCATCAGTCCTCTTGAGGATGTTTCTTTTTGTAATTGCAACAACCTTTGACATGTTGTATTTTTTGGCCCAGTCAAATGCAGAGTCTACAATTCTGGCACATCCACTTCTGGTAATTTTTCTTATTGCCACTGCTGAATCTTTTGATGTGTCAAATTCAATTCCTGCGTAAAGTCCTTCAGTTGCCTCTCTAAAGCAGACAAAATCTAGTTTTTTGTCCGGGGATAATCTGTCAAATGTTTTAATTGGGCGGACATTTGCAAAAAGCTCAAACTTTTGCCTAGTTGATACAGCTACACTTCTAGGTGCCTTTGGGTCAGGAATGGTAGTAGTTGGACCCTTGAAACAGGCATCACTTTCATCCATTATTTTAGCCGTCTCTTCTGGAATGTATGTGTCTCCGCCGTTTTTCTGCCACTGCTCTGAACCTGCCTCGCAACGAATCATCTCAATTTGAGAGTTGCATGCGTTTAGCACCAAAGTCATCGCGTCTATGAGTTCAGGACCCACACCGTCACCATTAATCACCGCTGCTGTTTTACCCAAAACTGCCGGGACTTGATTCGATTATTATTTAACTCTACCTAAAATTTCTGCTTTTGTTATACATTTTGAGGCTACATATTTGGAGTAATATTTAGAGATTATTCATTTTGGTTTATGGATTTAAAATCACAAATATCACAAATATCACAAATGATGATTTTCATATTTGTGCAAAAAAATTCATTTCTAGTACGGAAAAAGATAAACAAAATCATACATGTCGAAAAAACACTACTGTAAATGTAGTCAGGTTTATCTTTTGTATGGGCTGTAAACATGAACTTATACGTTTATTTCATACGTGCTGAGATTCGAGGGTCTAGAGCATTTCATACGGCAAAACAATCTCATGCTTGCAAGAAAAATATACCGTAGATGTGTGGCGCGGGGAGGGGGATTTGAACCCCCGTGTTCTTGCGAACATGGGATTAGCAATCCCACGCCCTACCAGGCTAGGCGATCCCCGCACAAAATTACCTTGTATTTCTCTGTAAATGTGTGTATCTGATGACTTGCCGGGGTGATGTACTCAAGTATGGCATGATGTAGTTCTGAACTATAATTCATGTGGCAAAAATGTCTATCTCCTCACTAGATACGCGGCAAGTCATGTTTATGTCATTCAAAATTGTTATAGAATTGGTAGCCAGACATGGTATGTGTGGGCCGGGAGCAGTACAAGCCAAGGCAATACTGTCAAAATACTTTGTGCTCGTCAAACTGTTTGTAGTTGTTTACAATATCATTTATTGGAATTTGTTTCCCGCCTACAATCTTGAGGTCCACTTGAATAGTTTTTCCAGATATGTTGATAATATTGTACGTATTCTCAAACATGCCCCGTACACGTTCAGATGTTGCAGTTCCTGCATTGACTACGTAAAGTTTTCCAAAGTTCCACATCCAAGGACGGTGTTTGTGACCACAAAGAACCAGATCAACTCCTGAACTCATAATGGTGCGTAGTACGTCGCCGGCATCCACCACCGTCATCTGATCTGAACCCGTATCTGGTATGGCCACAAGGTGGTGATGCATTGCAAGTATCTTGACTTTGTCTTGGTGTTTTTGCATGATTCTTTCTAGCCATAGATTCTGGCGGTATCCTACCTCGCCATCGTTCCTGTCAGGGCGCGCAGTTCCTAGTGTAACTAGAACCACATCATCAAATTCTGTCACATTCTCAATTGGAAAGAATTTTTTAAAGAGCAGGTATCCTGTATTTCGATAGTCATGATTCCCGCTGATTGTGATGATTTTTTCTGCGTCAAGCCTTGATAGCAACTCTTTGCATCTTTCATACTCGCTAACAAGTCCCTCATTTGTAAGGTCTCCAGTGACTAGCACAACATCTGGTTTTAGCTGGTTGATCTCAGATACTAACATGTCAAACTTTTCAGGCAGAAACTGAGAGCCTACATGGAGATCAGAGATTTGTACAATCTTCATTTTTTTAATTTTGTCATACGATATAATAAACTATTTTGATGTATGTTCTTCACCAAACGTGGCGCTTTTGCTATTTTAAATCCTTGACTTCGATATGTCCGTCTCGGATGACAAATTTGATACATTTTTGGATTCTTTAGCATCTTCAAAATGGGTTTTGGTGCGTAACAATATCTAGTCAGCCTTGCCGAATTTGATATTATTGGTATGATAAATTCTGACATCTTTTGACCATACAAGCTCCGAATTTGGGAGACCCACCTACAACAGACGGTACGTATGTTGATTCCTTCCACTATTATCTAACAACGATTGGTCCAAAGGAATTACATTTGGTGTAGGCAAATTATGGGTACTAGAGTACGATCGTGTCAATAATACTATCGGGGGTTATGGTTCAGACTATCCTCCTGAATGCATGAAAAAAAGCATCCAGCCTGATATTGTACCATATCTGCTGGCATATTTGTGCAGAAAAATATGATATTCTGTAAAACTATGCCTAAAAGTAAAAGTGACACGAACAGACCCCTGCCTCTCTCAACTAAACTTAATAGTATGAATCAACTACAACAGTTTGATGGGGCGTAGAAAAACACAGAAAATCATCAGAACAGGCCCAAAAAATGCCACTACTGGCCTTTGTCCAGAATGCAAGACAATAGGTAGGGTCTTCCTGCTTGGCCCACCTGGGCATGAGCGGGGAAAATGTGAAAAATGCAGGCAAGAGTTTGAATTATAGCCTCAAAATTTATGTGGCAAGGCGTGCCTGAGTCTAGGGTATATCATACATGTTTAGTCATATTGGTGAAAAGTGTTGCCAAACAACTAAAACCATAACTTTTTAAGCTAATTTTTGTTTTGTTAATTATTAATGACTACAGAAGCCGAGACAATTTATGAGAGGGTGGCAAAGCTTGAGGATGAGGTTGCCGCACTTCGGAGTGAGATTGACATACTAAAAAGTGCTCTTCGAAACAAGATTGCCCGGTATGAAATATCTCTAGTCAAGCAGGGCAATGATGTAGAATCAATACTTTGACTGTTCACACCCATATTCATGCAAACACAAAACCTGCATGCATTCTTTTCTATGCACAAACTATGAAACGTGAACAGTCACCTTTAGCTTTTCATCTTTATATCCCGTATCAACTCTAGGACAAAATCCACATCTTCTGCATTTGGGCTGAGCTCCAAATACTTGTTAAGATATGATAATGCGACATCTGGATTTTTCATACGCTCCTCTAGTATTCCCTTATCTCTAATATCTTCTGGCGAGTGTGGCTCTATTGCTAGAACCATTCCGACACACCTGAGTGCCTTTTCATAATTATATGATTGTCCATAAGAATTTTTCAGGTTGCGCGCAAGTCTTGTCAGTATTTTTTCTGATGATATCTCGTCTAGAAAATCCGGCTCAAATGTCACATCCCCATCAAAACCTTGATCTAGTATCTCTTGCAGATCATCAACATCAAGTAGTCTTCCATCATTGTATGGATCCAAAACCATCTCTTCATTGTATTTTACCAAGACATGACTTGGAAATCCGACAATCTTTAACTCTAACCCTACAAACTTTGCAATCTCGGTGTATAGTATGGACATGGTAACAGGCAGGCCTGCTTTTCTGTCAATTACTTCGTTTAGAAAATTATTTTTTGGATTGTAATAGTCTTCACGATCTCCACCATATCCAAGATTTTCAAAGACGTGTTCGTTTAGCATAGATATGAGGTATGTGGGATTTTTGACACTGCCTGTTGACTCTTTAAGGGACAATCCAATCCGACTGATCTTTGTAATGTATTTGTTTATGTCCATATTTGGGTATTCTAGAATTTGTGCAAGCTTTAGGCATTTTTCTACTAGGTTGAATTTTGGATTGTTCACAAACGAGATCCACTCGGCAATCATGGGATCAAATTTTTCTTGCAACATTATTTGCACATCCTATCAAGATATGCCTGCGGATTCTTGAGTTCTTTGGTGTTTGGTGGTTTTTCAATCATGGTCTTGAAGGCTACCACGCCCATCTTTTCATGGATGGCTTTTGCTAGACCCTTCCCCATACTTTTTCTTACTTGGTACGATGAAAAATCAGTTCCCATAAATGTAGTGAGATAGTTTTGAAAGTCCCCATCATCACTTAATATGTGCTCAATTGCGTATGCTGCCATACCTTCCATCGTGCTGAATGCCGCATGGTGTTGTTGTATGGGGGCAAGCCATCTCTTGTAGATGTCTAATAATTGTGGAATTGCTTCTGAAATCTTTGGATCAATTTCTACATGGGTAAATGTCATTACATCAGGGCCTATTTGCTCAGTCAAAAAATGGTCTGGATTCAAAAAGAAGAATAGATTTGCCTTTTTTGCAAATGGAAAGTCATCTGGAACTGCCTGCAACTGTAGGTATTCTGACATATTGTTGACTGTCTTTTGGTCTAGCGAGAGTATAATGCCTGCTAACTCTTCATTTATCATGTTGACCTGCATTGCAGCGTTTTTGTTGGCGATTTGTAGTCTATCTTGCATGGCATGTATGGTCTCCTCTAGGACCGTCATTTTTATGGCTCCCATGTAGCCTGAGTTGATACTTGGGAATTTTTCCTTGTATGGTGGACCTTGTTTGTGTAAGATTATCTGTGGATATCTGGACAGCACGAATTTGTTTAGATAGATTGTAGAGTCTAGATAATCCCCGTAGGTAGTTGATATCTTTGATATGTATTGAATTGCATAAGTGGAATACACGAGATACTTTGCTGGATCATCTTTCATGAGTTTGGCGATTTTTTGTACGTCTTCTTTTGCAACTGCTCCAAATAGCTCTTGCACAAATCTGCGTGAGCCTTCATCAGAGAAGACCTTTCTTGCCTTGATCTCCTTTAATTCAACGAGTTCTGGAAATCTAAGTTCGAGTCTGGCTGGTACATCTATTCCGAGAAACTCTTCTGATCTGCGCTTCATGTCTGGGAATACTCTGTTAGCTGCATGTTGTAACTCTTCAAACATTCCATCTGGCATGTCTGATTCTGCCTTTTCAGCTAGCTGCATGATCTCATTTTCTTCATTAATCTCTACTGAGAGCTGACCTAGTAATGCTTCGGCAAACTCTTCAAATTCACTCATTTTGGTTAGAATCACCACGCACTACATTTAACACTATCTTGGAATGCCAAAGAAATTTTTAGCATGTCAGTTTGAATCCATTTTGATATGCATGAGTCTAGCCTAAAATTTTTTAAATGTCCAAGATGTGGCTCTATTCTAGATGTTACAATACTTTGGCAGACAGCAGAAATTGACGAGGGGTTTTTGGACTGTGATATATGCTCTTTGCGTTTTCCAATCATTGGAAAAATCCCAATACTGTGGGATGACTTTGCAAGGTACATCTCTGAGCGTGTGATTCTTGGCGGAAGATTATTTCAAATGGCAAAACATCCATCTATGAGAAAATTTCTAAAATCAAGCCTCTTGTCCAAGTCAAAGGTACCACTAGATCGTACACTACTTGAGGATAGGTGGTCTGGAATCTATCAGCAAAGCAGAAAGTCAAGGTTTTATTCAGTCATCCGGCAAGAGATTGATTCTATTATGTCATCTGGTACTGCACTAGAGTATGGCTCTTCTGTAGGTATAATGTCAGGATATCTGTCTAGAGTATATCATCAAGTCTTTGGGATGGATAGGTCATTTGCAGCTTTATCTGTTGCAAAAAAATCTTGGATGCCAAATGTTGATTTTGCAGTAGCAGATTTTATGTCTATGGCATTTGGCAAGATAAAATTTAATCTAGTTCTTGCACTAAATGTGTTAGAACTAGTTGAACCGATACCGTTTCTTCAACAGGTATCTGGATATGTGTGTCGTGGAGGATATTTGGTACTATCTGATCCGTATGACTTTGAGAGAGGTAAACACCGTGTCTCTTCACTTGATTCAAAAACTGTAAGGTCAAGTTTACGCAATCTGGGATTTACCATACGCAAAAACACTAAAGATCCATCTTACATATCATGGAACTTGAGGATAAATGAACGTGCCACTTTAATGTACAAAAATGATTTGGTAATCTCAAAGATGCGCTGATATTTTACGCTCTCGGTGAGACTTTATGACTGCACTGGTATTTTCTAGATTGCTCATACGTGGCTATCTTTATCTTTTTGTCTCATCTTGTTGTATGATCTAAAGATATATCATGACATGTATATCTGCAAACTGTAAAAATTATCACTGTATCTGAAATTGCAAAATTTTCATGTCTCTGCTAGCAATCATTTCATTACGTTCCTTAGATGTCATCTTTATTTTTTGTAATGTGTATGTAGTAATGATGCTGATTACATGCATCTCTGAGATGATAAAAATGTCTGCTCTATAATGTGTAGTAATTCATGACTACTGTGAGTTCTTCTAATATTGTCAAATACATCCACCCTACTGCGGAATCTGCATGTGGGTTTTGTGCATGTGTAGTTATGGTATGCTATGCAATATGCGCATACTGATGATGTTGTGTGCCGGGGGTGGGTTTCGAACCCACGACCTCCAGATTATGAGTATTGCCTTCTATGGAAGAACCGGTCGAATTTACCATGTGAACTGGCACTCTAACCAGGCTGAGCTACCCCGGCATGTATAATCTGATATTCTTGAGAAATTAAATGATTCTGATGTTGTCATGCCTGAGTTTGTGGTGGCTGAGAACTCATTTTTAGCATGTTTTTTGGTCTGTATATCAGACTGCCTAGTGCATGTTGACAGTATCTGTTGATCATGTGTGTTGGTGTTGCTTGTGACTATGGATATGGTATAAGGCAATACGTCAAACATGATACCACATGTATGATATCACATGTATGATGCCAGTCGATGCGGCATATTCTACATGATTCCTGAATGTTGTAATCAATTGTATGTGGTATTTGGTACTGCCCTAACATGCTGTATCTATTTCTTCAAATTATTCCATGATACATTCTCTGACTTTACCCAGAGGAATTTTTTCTGTAGTGCGGCAGTATAGAGTTTTTCCCACTCTGCTCCTACTTCGTCAGTCCAAGATTTGAAGATACGCGGATCAATATAGTTTCGAAGTGAGGTTCCAAGGTTATAGTCTCTTGTCTTTTCTGTCAAATCTATCTGTAGCCGCAGCTTTTCAATCTGTTCTTTGTGTCTTTGTTTTTGTTTTTTGATCTTATCTTTGAGATTTTTAATTCTTTTTTTCTTGCTTTTGATTTGCTTGTCAGTTTTTGGCGTGGCCTCTTCTACTTTTTTTAATATCTCCTCTGATTTCTCCCATGGCTTGCCTGTCTTTTTCTCCTTTAGTTTCACTCTTTTTTTCTCCAAAGTTGCCTCAAACGTTTTAGGGATTGTTCTTTTGTGGTTGCACATCTTTGCTGCTTTCAAGTTGGCAAGCTTTGCATAGTATAATTTTTCTGCTGGGGTTTTATCCTTGATGTTGTCGTACTCCTTTAGAGAGTCTTTTACGACAGTTGTGGCAAGATACGTTCTGAAAACCTTGGCAGTAAGTCCTTTTACTATTCCTTTATAGTAATCGTTGACATCTCGCGAGGCTATCTTTTCAAATATCTCATCCTTTGGCTTTTTGTTCTGAATCAACTCTTTGAGGTTTTCTTGAAATTGTTTGTCATGTCCTTTGGCCTGAATTTTCTCCTGCCATCTCACACTGTCTTTTCCAAGAAAGTCAAACTCTATTGTATCTTCGGTAATCTTTACATGTTCCTTTCGTAGAGTGGTTGCACCTACTGTATCTGCCTCATCAGGGTCTTTTTCATCACCTACTCTCATGGCAGTTCTGTAAATCAGATAGCATACCGTGGCAATCTTACTGATTTTAGGATCTTCATTCCTCATGTCCTCTACTATCTGTTTTCTAATCTTTTCAATCTCGCCTGCTAGCCTTACTGCCTTTTCGTACTTTTCTTTATCTTTGTCCTGCTTTATGTTGGCAGTATCTGCAAGCCAGACATATTTTCTCTTT
>JAPOPJ010000124.1 GCA_026712925.1 Nitrososphaerota archaeon | reverse complement strand
TTTTTTGGTGTATGAGAGTGTACAAGTATGGACATTCATTTATCATCTGATAAAAAATACAACTTTTGCGCAAAATACTGCCGCATGCCTCATCATGATGAGCCATTTGTTGTGACCTGATATCATAATCCCTGCAACTGCTGGTGTCTTTCCACCCAAGCCCCCATGCGGACTAAGTTGTGTTGTATGATATCACGTCAAGTAATGCTGGGTTATCAGATTTGAATCCACGTATTTGAGATATCCTATCTCGAATCCCCCCATTGAAACACTAGTAAATATTGTTTGATGTGTGTCTTGTTTCGTATGCCAACATCTGCAATGTGTGATGCTCGGGGTTTGGATTTGGTGTACATCACCTTTTTGAATCCGGTTTTGAATCCTGAAAGACCATCAGTTATCAACAAGGCAAGGGCAACCAACTACTCTTACATCCCAAAACCCATACTAGAGATGCTGGGGAATCCTAAATACCTAAAATTTGTCATAAAATAGACATGTTGAGGTCAGAGGGTCAGATTAACAAAAGCCTCGAGTTTGTGGAAGAGCCCACAAAGAAATCACCCCTGATGAACCCCAACGTGGGCCTTGGACAAATGTCAAAACATCATTTGATGTCGGATGAAAGCACAAACAGTAACCCCCTAGCACTCCTGGACAGGAGAGCAAAATGGAAATTCCCACAGAGGGTATTCCAACCAAAAAACAAATTTTTTTACAAAAAAACAAAGAAGCCAACAACCCAGTAAAACTATTCACCACAACGACGGCCGTAGAAGTGTGACTGACTTTTACTATAACGGCAAGAGATCATGTAAAACCATCTACTACGCGGATGGCAAAAAATATGTGGCTGACTACAACACTGACGGCAATAAGAAACCCACAGAAAAAATGATAGGGAAAGAATGATAGACATCTTGAAGCGTATGAAAGACGGGGAAGAAATCAGCAAAGAGGATATGACCTTTACGATAAGAAATGTGTCGAGTATGTAAAAAGAACCGGCAGTAGGCTAGGACTCAGAAAAAATTTTAAGGATGCCGATGTGGATGCCGATGTGGAAACAGAAACCAAACCAGAGAAACCCAAGAAAGAAACCCCACAGGAGAAACATAATGATGATGCCTATAAAACAGAAAACGAAGATGGAAATACCATCTATGTATCAGAAACCATAGACTACAAGGTATTCCAAAAGAGTATGAAAATACCAAACCACACTTTCAAGTACAATGTGGATAGGGTGATAGCTGATACATACAGTGCCAATAAAAGACTTAATGAAAATATCGAGGATCCAAAATTCCAAAAGAAATTCCAAGACTTTGTTTCTGAAACAGTTGGGGTGAAATTTGAAAATGGTGAGATGGATTATGAGGACTTTAAAGATAACAATTCACATGCCCCAAGTGACCAAATAGATGAGTATAATAATTGGAGTCAGGCGGTTCACTACACCTTTGCAAAACATCCAGAAAAATTTGAGGGAATAGATGGTTCCCTAGATGAGGCAATCGAACTTCAAAAGGAACTCAATGAAGTAAGAAAGAAAAACTTTGATGAAGCAGACTATCTGTGGCGTGGTATGAATATAGAAGAGTTGGAACATGCCGGTGAGGGAATCGAAGAGGGTGCGGGACTAGACCAGTCCTGGAGTTTGGATCCAGAAGAATCCCAAGATTTTGTTAGAAGTGGGGAAGAAGCAGGAAATACCATGATTATGATTCGAGTCCCAAAGGAAACAAGTGGCATGTATGATGTAAACTATAGTGTATTAAAAGAGGGTGATGACTTTGAGAAGTTTACTTCCCAGGGACTTGATTATCTGAAAGAACAAGAATATAGACTCAAGGGACGTGATATGAGTGGTATTCTTGACACGGTGGTTATGGTGAATGATTATGGTATGAGTGAAGAGGAAAGGAAGGTATAAGGGAAAGAATATCCTTACATAAGGTGGTGTTTAGAAGACTTGACTGATATCTATGAATCAACCGCAAAGGGGGTTGTAAAACGAAAACTCGAACAGGGAGATGACCCAAAGAAAGTGGGAGAACATGCCATAAGCAAGATGATGCGTTGGATGTGGAAACCCGATAGGAAAAAAGTAGAGGCCGCAGTAGATAAGGCAGTGAGTGAATTACAAATTGACGAATCAAAGACTGCCAGAAAACTTGATGTGTTGGTATCCCATAAATAACTATAGTAAGACTCAATGTGTTATTTGTTAGGATAGCACTCA
>JAPOPJ010000272.1 GCA_026712925.1 Nitrososphaerota archaeon | reverse complement strand
TGCACTCTGGGCGTTTTACAATAGTTCGTCTTTTCGTGATGGATGTCTGATGGCAGTAAACCTTGGGGATGATGCAGACACGACAGGTGCCGTATATGGCCAACTTGCAGGAGCATATTATGGTATAGATGAAATTCCAAACTCTTGGAAGACAAAGATAACACATAGTAAATTGA
The DNA here is from genome assembly GCA_026712925.1 of Nitrososphaerota archaeon. Lineage (GTDB taxonomy): Archaea > Thermoproteota > Nitrososphaeria > Nitrososphaerales > Nitrosopumilaceae > JAPOPJ01. The sequence continues at coordinate 2,762 of JAPOPJ010000272.1, read as the reverse complement.
TAGAAGATTTGGCTGTGAGTTTATTTAGATGCTCTACATCACGCGCATCTGATTCACTTTAGAATTTACATCATCTAAATTTCTGACAATCCTTTTTGCATGTATTTAGTAAAGATTATCTGGAGAGTAATTCATAAAAGTATTTCAGTCAAAATATTACCTAAATACCAACTCTCAATACCTGTATGATAAATTTAACCTGTTCTGGTGGCAGTTTATCTCAATTTTGAAACTATACCTAGTATTTACAGAATTATAGACACTACAAAAAAGTGAGGGTATGTTGTTGGATCACACACTCCAAACTTTGTAAGTTTCTGCAAGGTATGGCTACTCACCCTATTAGTTGGTCACAATTTCTATTACAGATGTTTTCACAGTATCGGGGTTTTTATCTAATAGTTCTTTGTGTCCTGGCAATGCATTTATGAACATTTTTTTGAGTTCTTTATCAGATTTTGCCGAGACGATGATTCCTGGGTATTCCACGCCCTGACCCACACAATATCCATCATAGTATTGCTGTGTCATGTGTAATTTTTCCATCTCCGTTCTTGTAAAACATTTGGTTAATAATGTTTGGTATGATAGCTGTTGTATAACCTTGCCCTAGACCACTTTACAGGGATGTCTTTTTGTGCCTGAAAACAAAATTATGCAACAAACACGTTTACACATTCTATCAGCAATATGAAGTGCACCAAAAATGTTCAAATCTTGTATGTATTGCATAATATACACACATGAGATAGCTGCTTTATGTCCTCTAATTTCCTAAACTCATTTGAATCTACTACACACATCTTTTTTGACATATCAATAAAACCATATAGTGTATCACGAATTGCCTTGCACCGAAAATGCTTTCTATCTTTGGATACTAGCAAGTTTTAGGTGCTCTAGTAATTTAGAGCCATTTTTTATATCAGATTTGGATATGCGCCAGTCAAAAGACTTGCCAAGATTCACAAGAGCAGCTTCTGACATTGGTTTTATTTTGGGTTTTTGTGAATAAAACATGTAATGTACCTTGGCCGCAAAAGATAGAGAGTTTGGATTCAACTTGCAACTTTTATCACAAATTTCAACTAGATTTTTTATTTTTTTCAGAGTTTGCTTGAATTTACTTTCAAGTCTGTCTATAGTCGGAGCTCCTTTTGGTGTCACTTTGTACACATATCTTTCATAATTATCTCTAGTGTTATGCTCACTAAGAATGTCAAAGAATACCATATGTTCTAATGACTTTGCCACATCTCTGTTAAATGGACCATGAAAGTATGCAAAGAACGGATCTTTTAGTTTTATCTTTTTTGGAATAGTAACTGCTTCAAAGTAAATCAGTTTTTGAAGTGTTGTTCTTCCGACTTGCCTGTTATTTGCAGCTAAAGTCAAACCTATGGCATCAAATGCATTTGCAATATTATTCATACAACATAAACAAGGAAATATCATATATGCGCTTACAAGATTCTACAAGTTCTAGCCATTTACCAGCCTAAGCCTCAGATATTATCCACATTTGATCGTATCATTTGATCGTATCATTTGATCGTATCATTGGGGTGATCCGGTTGTATGGTGTAAGATTTTTTAGTTGAGCAAAGATGTGATGATTTGATGGGAGATATCGAGTTTGAACTAAACCCACAGGAGATAAAGCCCGGCACTGAGATTTGTGGTACCGTCATGGTGTCGTATCCGGGAAGGTACGATGGCGTGGTCATCAATACGCAGATATCTGATTCTAATGAGCATATCACGTACAAGTCATTTAATGGAAAGATAATATCAAAGAATGTGGCAAGGTTGTTTATTGACAAAAAGTATATGCCCAAAGATGTGGCAGAGTTTACCGCCATTATATCATTTGAACCAAAACAGAAACACGAGGTAAAGTTTAGGGCATCAATCATCGAGCAACACAAAGAAATTGACAGCAAGATAATCTTTGCAGAGTTTAGTTAATCAGAATCTCTGCTTTGTTACTATAACTTTACCTTGCATCCACGGATGCGGCTCACAGTGATAGTCAACTTCTTGTGGCTCTGTGAATAGAAACTCAAAGTCTTCACCTGGCATTACAACTCCAGTTGAGCCAAACGGCCCGCTGTAAGAGTCCTCATGACGATGGTCAGGAGTAACAGTATGAGCAGTATCATCGACATTCTTCCATATTACATGGTTATCCACACCAAGCTGAATGTTTACAAGCTTTGGAACATAATTATCTACTTGGTCTGCTAGGCCAGAGCCTGGGATCATTTCAATTATAGTCTCATTAGTAGGGTGTAGTACATGCTCATCTACTGATGGCTTTGCAAGAGATTCTGGAAGATAGTACACTTGATAAAATACTATACCAACTGACACACCAACTAGTACTGCTAAAATCCCCACACCGTATGCATGGCTAGTAGTCGTGGTGCTCAATGAATCGTTTGGTCTCCAGAGTTCTTATAAAGCTTTTTTAGAACATCTGAGAATTGAGTCACACCATGCAATTATCGTAACTATTCACGTTTCATGATAGTTTTTACACAGATATGAAATAATACTGCTGATTTTGTGTTTGTATGAATGTGAATATCATTGGAATAATCTAGATTTCCCAGTGCTCATAGAACGGATGTGACATGTTAGAGCATCTTATAGTAACCCTGCTAGGACTGAGGATTTGCTAAAAGCCTCGAATTTGTAAAAAACCAAAAACCTGAAAAACTTTTTCTAAAAGGTGGTTTTGATTTAGTGTAAAATCTGTA
>JAPOPJ010000210.1 GCA_026712925.1 Nitrososphaerota archaeon | reverse complement strand
TCCACCACCACCTTCGCTGATTACACCGCCGGTTGGAGAATTTGCTGTAACTACCGCATAAGTATTCCCTGCTGTGGGTGAGTATATGGCAAGGCCAGAGGGATTGGCTAGTCTTGTGGTATCTTTTAAAGAATGGGTATTAATAAAATCTAACCCATTACCAGTACTGTTGACAGTACCCAACTGAATTGCCGTACTAGACTTCCAAAGTACCACTATGCGGGTAGTCCCGCTAGATACATACGTGTCAACATCAGTGACATTACCTTGAGCTGCTAGATTTCCGTTGGCATTATTACGGTTTAAACTATCTGGGTTTGTGACTGTAACTAGATGTAGACCCTCAGCACCACCTACTACTACATAATATGCACCTCCTATATTGAAGGGGGCAGTATCATTCGGATATGACAATCTACTAAATGAACTATCAAGACCTATGCCGCGTTTAATGAAGCCTACCTCTGCAAAGGACTCCTGAATTGCTCCGCTATATGTTAATACCAAAATTGCCGCAGCTAGCCCTACTATGCCAAAAATGGGGGGGGATCTAACTTTTCCTAACTGCATACTTGATGAAATGACACTTGCTATTAAAAAGTATCTTGCCAATCTCAATAATTTTGCACATTTGTAACAAATTTAACCACAAGGAGTGGCAAATTATTCAAAAATGTACTTGATGAGTCAATTTAGCTACGTATATCAAAGTTATGTAGCAATTTTCATCTGAATATCATTCTTTTTTACAAACCAGAAAAACGACTCATTCAAGATTGTTATCTGTGCTAAATACAAATCGGCCTTTTAATTTGGGAATTTATCATATTAAATTTGAAGAGGAATCAAAAATCCAGATTTTACTATCCAATTCAAAAACACTATTTCCCGGCTTTCCTAACGTGTTGTATCAGCTAGGTAATTGCAAAACAGAACTGGACATGACACAAATCCAAATCATGATATGACCCGACTATACTTGACGAAACTGCTTTAACCTGATGTGGACTATGACACTTTATGGAATTTAGGGGCAAAAACGTAGTTGTTACAGGTGCCTCTTCTGGAATTGGAAGAGAGGTAGCCATATTGTTTGCCCAAAAAGGTGCTAATGTAGCAGTAGCGGCTCGGAGGTTAGATAGACTGCAACAAGTATGTGCCAAGATGGAAAGACACGGAGTCGCAACTTTAGCATGTAAGTGTGATGTCTCAGACAAATTGCAGGTTAGTAAAATGTATGAGATGGTGTCTGATGAGATGGGCCCGGTGGATATTCTTGTCAACAACGCTGGGTTTGCCATATATGGTACAGTCTCAGAGCTTACCATCGATGATATTGAATCACAGATGGCAACAAACTATCTTGGAATGACATACTGCACAAAATACTTTCTTCCCGGAATGTTGCAGAGGCAATCTGGCCATATAGTCAATGTAGCGTCTGCAGCGGCCAGCTTTGGCCTGCCCGGAATAGCTTCGTACTGTGCCTCAAAGTTTGCCATGTTGGGATTCTCAGAAGGTTTACATCATGAGCTACATGGCACAGGTGTTGGAGTTACAGTAGTTAGTCCTATTATGGTTCGAACTGATTTTTTTGACCACCAATCTTTTACAGGGATGCCAAAGTACTCGCCCTTCTCACTTAGCGCAAATACTGTTGCAAGTGCTATACTGCGTGCAGCAGGCTCGCCTAGATTAGAGATTATGGTACCACAAATAGTCCGTGGAGCAGTCTGGTGCAAGCACACATTCCCATTTATTGTAAATCCAGCAATGGGTTCTGCGTTTCAAAAAAAGCTCAATGCTACAAGAGAATAGTCATTCTTCGCTATCTGCTGTATCATCTGAGCTTACATCAAGTAGCTCTAGCGACTTTAGCTCAAACTGATAGATTGCCGCCATGTCAATATCCTTCTCTACTTTTAGATACTCTGCAACTTTTTTACTCAGCGGTGCCTTGTGTTGCTCAAGTGTAAACTCATACACTATTCCCCTTTCTAGGTCTGACATACTCACATCTTTTGCAAGATCCATTGTAACAATGTGCCTACCGTCCTCCACGGGCTCATAAAGCTGGGCATCAACCTTACCATCATTCTCATAAATCTCTAGTATGTAGCCTGTTCTCTTGAGTGTTTCAGGACTTTGAAATTTTGCGTTTTGAATCTCATCTGAAACCCAGTCAGGGATGTCGTCTTTCTTTTTTACCATTAGCCATCAAACCTAGTTCTGCTGCTTTTCTTTCTTGCTCTTTTGCCACCACTCTAAATAGTCGTCTTGCTTGTCTTGGCGCGTCTTTTCTCTCTGGTTTAGCCTGTATCTAATATCAGAGACTTGCTCGCGTGTAGCGTACAGTCCACATCTCTTGCAGATATAGTGTTTTGTAGAGGGATCCAACTTCATGGGAATCTCTATCTCATCGAATAGCTTGTACAATTCTTGTCTACTTCCATCCTCGGCCGTGTCAGCCTCGTATTTTACTTGGATCTTTTGTTTTTCCCTTGCGGTACATTCTGGACAGTTTAGCACTGTAGATTTGCCCTAATTTTTTCCATAAAAGCGTTCTCATGCTCTTTTTTGACGGTGATCTGGCACGCGGATTTTTTCGTCATCCCTTTCGGTCCGTTCGCCCATCGAACTACCACGCACCAGACCGGCTAGACTGCTCAAATTCGAGTATTATCTTTTTCCTCCACAACTTGGGCTGCAATCCTTGCTGCATTTGTAGCACCGTCGGGAACAAAGTTGTCTGCAAAATCCCTCAGACTCTCCTCAAATTTACTATAATCATTCTTGATTCTAGCTATTGCTTTAACTACACGGTCCTGTGATTCTGCAAGCACGCCTAGGTTCCTCTCATCGGCCCATCTTATATTGTTGGCATGCTCGTCGTATATGGGCATGCCTATGATAGGTTTTGACTTACCTCCTAATATCTCGCCCATGACAGTGTGCGAGCCATTTATCACTGCATACTTGCACTGTTCTAGGATGTGGTCTTTTTCCTGCTCTGAGAGGAATCCCACATCAATTTGTATCCAGTCCACTTTTTTCTCTAGTGCATCAGATATGGAGTGTCTCGTGCCATCAGAACCCAAAACTGAATCAATTCGGGGATCATTTCTTGCATGTGATATTATTCTTTTTTCACTGCGCATTTCATCTTTTGCAAAAACCTCTTGGTATCTTTTGCCAGTGCCGTCATTTGTCGATTTATCTCCTGTTCTCATCCAATATCCAAACTCTGAGTCTTGGATTAACCTTTGGAGGTCTGTTAGGGGTGCATCTCTTGCATTATTATTGCCAGTAAAGTGCCCGACATACGTTACCTTTTCCATGACTTTTTTTGTAAAATTCAAATTGTATTGGCACATCGTATATGGTGGCGGCGAATCTGCAACTAGGATGTGCGATGCCTTTGCTATTTGTTTTGCCACAAAAATCAATGATGGATAAAAGTAGGACCGACTCTTGTACAGTTTTGGTTTAAATTGATTTGTAATGAACAAGCTAGGTATATTACGATTCCTTGCCAAAATGTTTGAGCCCATATCTCCATCATTAATTACAAGGTTGAATTTTTCTTTATCGTACAATCTTCTTTCCTGTTTTAGGTATGATGAAATCTGCTTTACCAGCGGAGGATTATGTGATATGGGCAAAAGCACGTTTAATACAGAAAGCGGCACGCTAGGTCCGAACTTTCCGTCTATGGGAGTAGGCATCAAAATCTTGTGAATGTGGTCTATACTGTTGGGGAATTTATCAAGTAGTTTTTGGTATACGTGGCCTTTGCTAGAGTAATGTATCTCAAATTTATCTTTGATGAATTTTGGAAGTTCCTCATTGAGTCTCATCATTCGCGAGTAGTGACCGCCGCCCCATGGGTAGATGAACTCGCCTATCTTGAGCACGACATATCTCTGATGTTGCCGTTTAAATTCTAATGATTTTGTAGCGAGTCCAAAAAGTCATGCACGTTATTTGGCCCTACAGTAATGCTGATTTTTTGCCTTGACTCTAGTATTTGCCCAATATTATATTCTGATTGCCCTGTTGTATCATTTGGGCGCCGTGAAAGCAGTCTTGAAATATTTGGTATGCGTTTTTCCAGTCCCAGCTCTGCGGCATCTGCAAATATACCAGAATCCAGCCCAGCTAAAGCAATAACAGGCATCTTTTTGCACTCAAATGTTTTGCTTATCATATAGTCAACAAACTCCCTTGGAAACATTAGAGGCGTGATGGGTACAGATATGTGTGAAATATCAGATGATTCTGCAACACTGATGGACAACTCTAGAGCAAGCTTTGCTTGTGCCATATAGTCGGTTCTGCTAGCATCTGCATAAACCTCAACATCTATTTTATTTCTCAGCAGTCTTGGGAACAGTCGGTTGATTATTTTTGCAAGTGTAATGAGCTCTTGCTTTTTCTTGTAACAGATGATTATCTTTGGGTTGAACCCCTGCCTCATCATTTCATAGCATGCCACACCAGAGAGCTCGTCATATATGCAGCAGACTGCGTCAGTCTCTGTTGACCTGAATGGTATTCCTCCCATTCCGTTATCTGTAAAGATACAGATGTATGCATTATTCCTAGTAAGGTGACAATATAGTAGTCTGTTATAGTTGTGCTCTGTGCCTGGTTTTGTGCTTGTCTTTCTTTCAACAAGCTCTGATGTTGCAGCAATTTCTATATCCTTTGCTAGGAATCCCCTT
>JAPOPJ010000205.1 GCA_026712925.1 Nitrososphaerota archaeon | reverse complement strand
CCCTCAGTAGTTATGGCACCAGTTATAACATTACGTGTCTTTTGGCCCTCAGTAGTTATGGCACCAGTTATAACATTACGTGTCTTTTGGCCCTCAGTAGTTATGGCACCAGTTATAACATTACGTGTATTTTGGCCCTCAGTAGTTATGGCATTCTTTATGCTGTTTCCAATCTCCTGGCTGAACATTGACATCACTACTCCTACAAAACCGGCAATAATAAAGGCTATGCCATCTGCCCAGAGACTAGATGTAAGTAGCCCATCATAGCCTGTAAATGCTGTAGAGCCTAAAAGGCCAATACCTATGAGTATTATTGCTATGAATATTGCATTAGCTTTTCTGAAAATTCTACGTTTGGCTTTACCTAACAATTTCTTGTTTCTTTTTTTCATGTTTTTCTAACCCCACGTTTGAGTGCATTGGAATGATACTGGTGCACAATCTCTCCAAATACCCATAATGTGTCACAATCATAATTCGTATTTTGTCTATTATTGCACCTAAAAATCGCCACAATCTCGCTTTTGACCTCATTTCTGCCAAATTTTGGTCGGTCATGCTTACCTGCCGTAACACATACGTTTTTTAGAATTTTTTTTCTTTCTTCCATGCACTGTTATCCACGGCGTGTATTTAAATGGCAGGTAACTATACGGTTACCCAGCATTAGATGGCAATTGCCTCAGCATTCAAGTTTATGATATGATATGTTTTTTGCACTGCATTTTATACTATATGCATAAAAGACATTTCACACTAAGACATTACAAATTTCATGCTTCTACAATTGCCATATGAAATAAACTCAAGGCCTTGAGGAATCAATTCAGATTTTGCATTCCCAGATAGAGTATATTTGATACTCTTGAAATGACAGAAAATGCAGTGAATTAATCATCATATAGTACAGAAATCTGCTAGAATCACATATCTGAGGATTTGAGTATACGTGCAAAATACCACCATAGCATGCAAGCAATCACCATACCAATTTAGATAACAGGAAGACGCATACCACCTACATACGCACATCAATTCGCAATGACATCAGGACAGATGCAATCCCACCATTTTTGCAAAGAAATATCACATTATTTCCAGATTCTGAAACATCTAAATACATTTGACAATAACGTGTATTATGCCAGAAATGACATGCCCGGATTGTGGAAAGAGAATGTTTCATGAAAACAAAGACACATTAAAGATACAAGAGACAATCCATGGTAAATTCTGTAGAAATACAGCAGGCGCTACTCATAGTTATATGCACAGGGATCCAGAACACATGGAAACCTTTGATGCCGAGAGAGAAAATGACTCAGCAGGCAACCCCGTGTTAAAGAAATAGCGATATTACCCATTGCTCAGGAATATATTTCAGAACATAGCATGTCATGTATTGTCAGATATACACGACTTTGATCTTGTTGTTGTAGGTGGAGGTCCGGCAGGTACATCGGCTGCATTTGAGGCTGCAAAAAGCGGAGTAAGTGTAGCAATCATTGAGAAAGAAAAGACGATTGCAGAAACCGTGAGGACTAGTGGAGTCACATGGATGCAAAGTATAAAAGAATTTAAAATTCCAAATGATTGTTACAATCCGATAAAAAATTACTCGTTTTGCTCTGCAAACAACACCGTTACAATAAAGGACAAAACTCCAAGTGCTGCCGTGCTAGATGTCAGAAAGACATACCGTTGGCTAGCTCATCGGGCAGAAGAACAAGGTGCAGTAATATTCACAAACACCGCTGTAAATGGGGTCGTAAAAAACAGTGTAGGGAATATTGCAGGAGTCACATGTGTGAGGGATGGTAAAAAAATTACATTCCACTCAAAAGTAACCATTGATGCAAGCGGCTTTTCATCAATAGTATGTAGGGCAATGAATCTTGCAGGACAATGGAGTAGATTCGGTGCCGGTGCAGAGTTTGAGATGCAAGCTGAAAATGTGGATTCTGATACATGGTGGCTTATGGTGGGTCAAAAATACTCTCCTGCCGGATACGCATGGGTATTTCCAGTAAGCAAAAATGTTGTTAGAATTGGAGTAGGAATAGGAAAGCCTGATTCGGCAGTAGACCCTACAGAAAGACTAAAGATGCTGTTAAAGTCAGGTGAAGGTCCTATAAAGAACCTAGGAAAGACAACCCCCATCGAATTTCACTATGGATTGATTCCCAACGACGGACTTTCAAGGAAGACAGTATACAACAACTTGATTCTTGTAGGTGATTCAGCAGGACAGGCAAATCCACTTGTACTTGAGGGAATCAGATATGCGATAAAGTACGGAAGAATTGCAGGAAATACGGCAGCAGAGGCGATAAAAAACAACAGCACTGATGAAAAGTCGCTTTCATCATACGAGGATACATGGAAAAAAGACATCCAAGGTAAAATAAATTCAGCAGGTAAGATACAAGACCGCTGGCTCAGACTAACTGACAAACAATGGGACCAAGAGCTTGACATCATTAAGGAGTTAAAACCAGAAGAATTTCTTGATTTTATCAAAGCCGAATTTGGATTAACAAACATGGTAAAGATGGCAACACATCACCCCATGCTTGCAGTAAGGCAATTATTTGGCATGATAAAACCCGGATGAGTAAAAGCTATAAACTATATTACACTATAGTTAGATGACATACACCAGTCTTCACTTCAAATCTACAAAAACCATAACTAGTGTAAACTCTAACAAAATAATCACACTTGCTGTCAAGAAACATCCAAGTTACTCCAATTGTATGATCACCATACACAGCAATAAAGACCGTACACCAGAAAAAGTTCTAATTGAGTGTACGTTGAGCGTGGGCATGGACAAAGTATCACGTATGTTTGACTCATGGGCAAACAACGGAAGATCTGAGTTGATGGAAAAGGAACACGGCAAAAATGTGAAAAAGTTTCTTGACGGAATCAGCTGGAAGGATACGTTTTCATTTCTTGACATCGGCTGTGGGAATGGATGGGTTGTAAGAAGAATGGCTCAGCAGAACGGCTGTAAAATCGCCATTGGGATTGACAAGAGTAAAAACATGATAAAACACGCAGACAAGATGATGTCAACAAAAAATGAAAAGTATATCCACGGTAGCATCGAGTCACTAGTAACTAGAAGAAGGTTTGACTATGCCTTTGCAATGGAGTCCATATACTATTCTGACTCGACAGAAATTGCACTAGATAAGATATTTTACCTGTTAAAACCAGGCGGGAAATTTTTCTGCGGTACTGATTTTTATGCAGATAACAAGGCAACTACGGGCTGGCCTAAAATGACTGGCTTGAAGATGCACCTGTACTCAAAAAAAGAGTGGCGCACACTATTCAGAAATGCAGGATTCAAAACCAAAACCAAGCAAGTAAGAGACATGCAAGACAGGAAAAAGTGGAAACGTGAATTTGGCACACTATTCATAATTGGAAAAAAGCCAGATGCCAGCACCACATGATGTGATTAGTTTGTGGTTAGTTTGATGTGGTTAGTTTGTGGTTAGTTTGATGTGGCTAATCAGCACACAACACCATCGCCATTATAGTGCCCGGCCATATCAATACACATACGCACCCAAAACAATATGACTTAAAAAGAAAATGTTCAAATCAAGCACCATATCATTATATGTGTGAGCTGGAGCACGAGACGCTGCTACGGCAGAGGAAACTCCTCTCTCCATACAGGAAATGTGATCTGGCGATAGATAATCAGAGATGGTTGGCAACGATGCAGAAAGACATCCGACCTGGTGTACAATGATGGTAAAACCTGAGATTCCCAGCACAGGAATGAAAGAGATCGTCCCACATGGAGCAAGGCCAAACAGAACCAAAGGCACCTGTAGCCGGTTCAGGTAGGCTGCAAAGCGAAATATCGTGAAAACAGAAAGAGGGTTACTCCCAGCACACAAAATTTTTTTTCAAAATCAACGCATAGAGTTTGCTTGCTCTTCACAGAGTTCTGCACCACATCTACAAGTAGCATCACACAAACATGAGCCCTGCATTGCACAATCACACTCTGAGCCCATTTCAACTGATGCCGCACATCCGCATGCCGCATCCTCTTGAGGAGATGCAACAGTACTAGTAGGCGGCGGAGTTTGCTGTGTAGTACCCTCATAAACACTCCTAGTCTGATTATAATCAGACTCATCTCTTAGCTGTGCTTCACCTCTGTTTGTATGATAGCCGCCAGATGATTCGCTGGTCTTGTATCCAACAAGTCTGTCAGGAGATATTCCCTGTTGACCTTGCTTTTCATTTTTAAGCGCTCTATTACTATATATGAAAAACGCCACGCCACCAATCACTGCCATACCAGCCATACCATATATGATGAATACTGGAAAGTCACCAGTAGATGTAGTGGTATATCCTTCAGGTGGTGTTGGTGTTACTCCCACTATTTCTAGTCCGTCAAGAACATCCAATGCACCAAATCCAATCGCATAAAGATTTGCCGCATCCGAAGACTGGACACTTCTTACTGTATATGTTTGATCAGCAACGATATCTGCCTCAAAGATCTTTTCTATCTGTATTCCTTCCCTAATGCTACTTTCGCCCATTGTCCAGCTAGATACTACATATCCTGAAATAGAATCATCGAGTCCAAACGTTCCTGCATCTACATTGATCCCCGTAGGATCAAACAAAAAGTGCCAGTTAGTCATTGGTTGCTCTAAAACAAAGTCTGCATTAATCAAATTCATTCTCAGGATTTCCTCGGCAGCCGTACCCTGTAATACGTTATAAAGTTCTGGCTCTTGTGCCTCTATTATGCTAAGTGGCATATTGAGTTCCACACCATCAATTATTACATCACCAGTTGCACTAATGCCCCTCCAACCCAGATCGACTAGTGTACGCTGTGAATCCTTGGTAATTACATAATCAGTGATAGTGCCGTCTAGTTCAACTTTGTAGTCTATAGATGTACTCGGTTGCCTACCATGCAGTTGAAACTCGTACTTTACATCAAGATCAGAGATTTTGGCATGACTACCATCATTGAGGATTTTCAGGTTAATATTTTCAATAAGCGCTTGGACTTCTGGGCTTGATGAGTCAGCCACTCCTGATACAGTCCAAGATTTGCTACGCAGTAGGTCAAATAGTTGACCACCATTAGGATACTCGATAAATACTGTCTTTTGGTAGTTTATGCTAAATGGTGATGAGTCATTGTTGGGATTGACTCTGGCATCTAGTTGTGCCCCCCATGCAACAGAAGCAGAGCCCGCTACTATTAAAACAGCCATGAATACAGTCAGTACCGACATTCTTGGCATAGGTATAAAACGCAGGAAATTAGTAATAAACCTATCCCAAAATTCTAGAATTTGCTCAGACTCGTTTTGTTTAGGCATGGTTTGCTTAGGTACGATTTCATTAGGCATGATTTCATTATGGAGTGTTTTCTGGTCTAGCCACATGTCAAATACTAGCCATATACCAAATACTAACACATATCTCTTAATTATGGCATTTTGAAAAAGTAATATGGAACAAGTAAACCAGACTAGATGGTTTTAGGTGGAAACGGAATGATTACAGTATTAGCAGGAGGAACGGGATCAGTAAAGTTGGTAAGGGGACTTGTATCTCACGAATCCAAGATAAATGTGATAAGCAATGTGGGGGACAATTATTGGCTTTATGGCCTATATGTATGCCCTGACATAGACACCATGGTGTATGGCCTAGCAGACCTGCTTGACCAAGATAAGGGATGGGGCGTAAAAAAAGACACATTTAACTTTCTAAGGCAAATGGAAGTCTTTGGTGAAGAGACTTGGTTCAGGGTTGGCGACAGGGATGCGGCAACTCACCTGATACGAACCAACATGCTCAAAAACGGCAAGAACCTAAGCGAGATTACAAAATGGATGTGTGAAAAGTTTGCAGTAAGTGCAAACATTATCCCGGTAACTGACAACAGTATAGAAACAAGAATAACCACCGACAAAGGAGAGATGCACCTGCAAGAGTTTTGGGTAAAGCACCGCGGAAGGGATCCCGTTGAAGGCATTCAGTACATCGGCGCAGATAAAGCCAGACCAAATCCAGAAGCAGTCAATGCGATTCACGACGCGGACATGATCATCTTAGCACCTGGAAACCCACTTACATCAATTGGACCAATGTTACAAATCAAAGGCATAAGAAAAGAAATGATAAAGCTCAAAAAGAAAGTAGTTGCAGTAAGCCCGCTTATTGGAAATGATGCAGTGACCGGACCTGCTGCAAAATACATGGAAGCAGCAGGAATTGAGACAAACGCATACGGGTTGGCAAAGATGTACTCTGATGTCTGCTCAAATATCATAATTGACACCAAGGACAAGCAGTTGGTAAAAAAGATCCAAGACCTTGACATCAAAGTTTACGACACAAAGATACTGTTGAAAAACAAAACTGCCGAAGATGCGCTTGCACACTTTATCAAAAAACAAGTGCGCGTATAACTTGAAGACAGCCGCAATAATTCCAGTAAAGTCGTTTGCCCATGCCAAAACTAGACTAAAACTTGAAGCATGGCAAAAAGAAAAGTTGTGCAAAATCATGTTAGAAGAAATGCTACAAACCCTTACAATCTCGCCAAGAATTGATGACATCATAATTGTTACAAAAGAACCAAAAGCATTAGAGATTAGCAAAAAGTTTGGTGCCAAGGAGGTTTTTGATGGTACAGAAAGTGGAGTAAATAATGCAGTATCACTAGCAGACAAGTACCTGTTAGAAAATAAATTTGATGCATCAATAGTATTCCCGCAAGACATACCATTTCTCAAAACTCAGGACATTGACTTTATGATGCAACATATAATGCCACCAAACTTTGCAATAATAGTCCCTTCTAGAAGATTTGATGGAACCAATGCACTAGTACGAATGCCAATAGACCTGATGGAGACACATTATGATGAGGGCAGCTACAAAATACACTTGAATACTGCCAAAGAGCACACATCCAATGCCGCACTTGTCTTTGTCAAGAGAATAATGTGGGATATAGACAACAACGAAGATTTAGAGTACATTATACAGCAAAACGAGAAACCGCACTTACTAGAAAAGATAAGAGCAATTCTTGACAAAAATTAAAAAACTATGAGATGGGTGGTCATTTTGCATACTTGACAAAGTATGAAATGTATCAATCAAGATATACTCACATAATCGGGATTACACATATTTCAGAATTGCATCAATTCAGGCTTTTGCCAGCATGTGTAAGCAACCACACTCATACCTCAACCATACTAGATATGCAGAGCTCTAAACGCCTAAAATTTATCATAAAATAGACATGCCAAGATCAGAATCAGATTATCAAAAGCCCCGTTTGTGGATTTTTTTCAGTTAAGCTTATATACTATGATTCAGTAAAGGTTAAATATTATCAGGAAGGTTTGAGTGAGTTTTAAATGGTTAAAAATGTGAATCCAAAGGACAAATGTCCAAGATGTGGACAGGGCACGCGAGTCACTGATGCAAACACTGGCGAGAATTTTTGTGGCAAGTGTGGATTTGTCATAACAGACAAGGTTGAAGAGTCTGGACCAGAGTGGAGATCGTTTTCCAATGAGGGTGAGAACAAGAGCAGAGCAGGAGTCCCTACATCACTTGCAATGCACGACATGGGACTAGCCACTGTGATAAACCCCCAAAACAGGGATGCTACAGGAAAGCCCCTTACAGCATCAATGAAAAGCACCATTGAAAGACTACGAACATGGGATAGTAGAAGCCAAGTACACGAACCAGTTGATAGAAACTTTAGACAGGCATTTAGTGAATTAGACAGGCTAAAAGACAAGCTAGCAGTAGGTGATGCGGTAATAGAAAAGGCAGCATACATTTACAGAAAGGCCTTGGAGAAAGGACTTGTCAGGGGTAGATCAATTTCTGCACTAATAGCATCAGCACTCTATGCGGCATGTCGCGACACTGAAACCCCAAGAACACTCAAAGATATAGGCCAGACTAGCAACATAAAACGCAAGGATATAGCAAGATGTTATAGACTACTTTTAAGAGAACTAAACCTAAAGATGCCCGTGGTGGATCCCATCAAATGCATATCCAGAATTGCAAGCAAGGCAGGTCTTTCAGAAAAAACAAAGAGAAAGGCTACAAAGATTCTAAAGACAGCAGAAGAAAATAAAATTTCAGCCGGTAAAGATCCAATGGGATTAGCAGCAGCTGCACTATATGTCGCATGCGTTACAAATGGCGAGAACAAGACCCAGCGTGATGTTGCCGAAGCCGCCGGTGTCACTGAAGTCACTATTAGAAATAGATACAAGGGTCTAAAAGTAGCACTAAACCTCTAGACGTCTCTGACTCCAAGAATAATAACATCCAGTTACAAGCACTACTACTGATAATATACCTGAAACTAGAAACAATATCTCCATGGTGGTAATCAGTGGATGTGAGAATGCAGATGTAACTGAGGTCTCATTTATCTGAGCCAAAAAATTTGCATATGCAAATATGAAATAGTTTGTTGCCCAGTGAATTAGCAGTGCGGCTACAAATCCGAATCTGAAATAGGCCCAGCCAAGAATTATTCCCCCTGCTGTTGCTTGTGCAAACTTGCCCTCACTCCACGATTCCCCTACAGCAATATGTGCAAAGCCAAACAACACACCTACCAGTACAATCAAAAGAAGTGGCTTTTTTGAGCTGTAAATGTGGAGACTAGAACTCGGACTCCAAAGCGACTTGAGAAAGTGTCTTGCAGTGGTTTTGTATCCATACAATGCAAAGAGTGGCAAGCCAATCAACAACATTCTAAATCCAAACTCTTCAGCTAGTGGTGATAAACTAATAAGGAAAAACTGTACAAGATCATTTTCAACCGGCGGAGGGACTATAGGTATGCCTACCCACTCTTGCATGTATGCAATACCAGCAGATACCAAAATTGTAATTGAAAACCACTGTGTTATTGAGACCATATAATTTGAACCGGCCTCAATTTTACCTCGTGAGAGTATTGCAGAGACTGTTTTTATGAAGCCTGCCTTTGGACCTAATACAGAGATTGCAAACAGCACTACATACACCGCCCACAGTATGAGAAATGCATCACCTAGTTCAATTCCAGAAAGCACTCCAAGAGATATGCCCTGAAATTCGTATAATGACCCAAGCGGTAAAGCATGTGTCACATCCCCACCTATACTGCTATGAAATACTACAAACATCCCCATAGGAAATGATGCCAGCATCATTCCAAACACTACAGACAAAAACGCCGAGTGTGGTATTCCAACTAGTTGGAGAATTTTATCCCGTCTTTGCAATTCTAATGCAGTTCGATACTTGATTCAGGAAATCCAAGATTAATCAGAGTATCCTTGATGGTATCTCTGTGATCTCCTTGCAAAAAGATATACCCTTCCTTGGCGGTTCCACCGCAAGCATACTTGTTTTTGAGTTCCTTGGCAACAGTTTCCAAGTTGTTTAGTTTGGGGTCTAGCCCTTCAATCATCGTACCCTTTTTCTTAAACCTCCTCGTCTCTAGTCGAATTATAATTTTAGTGCCATCTTTAGCTAATTCACCACATGCACAAAGGTCTTCAGGTAGGCCACACGTACTACAAATCACTGCCATATGTTCGATTGACTTTCATACTTCACATTATTAAGCCTTGTTTGAGAGCAATTATTTTGTTGTATTTGCAGATTTTGACGCTACTATATGGAATAGTGCCGAACATCTCCAAGATCATGCGTAGAGATTAAAATAACACGCCCATGTGAGAAATAGAGTATGTCTTCAAATCTAACAAAAAAGGCAGCAGATATGCTACTTCAGGGTGCAACCCTCCTTAGCCAACCATGCCCATATTGTTCAGGTGTGCGCGTGATGAAAAGTGGACACGCACTTTGCACTAGTTGTGGTAGTGAGCCACAAAAAAGAGACATCCCACAAGCACCGCAAATAGTAAAAAGACACGACCTCAAGGCAATTCTAGAAGAAAAGCTAACAAGTCTCTCAGAAGAGCTCAAAAAGGAGCAAGATCACAAAAAACAGCAAGAGATTCTAAAGTCCCTAAATTCCATACTTGAGGCACTAGATAAACTAGGAAAATAAGTTTACCATATCATATATTCGCCATTACAGTAAACTCCCAAGTCCCTCATAGTCAAACTATACCAAAACACGCTTGACTGAGCCATTTATTTGTGCAAATATCAAAGATTGTGTAGCAATTTTGCCAAGTAAAAAAGTATTTATGGCAAAATTCTATTTTTCAATACATATGAGCAGTAAGAAGGCGGCACCGCTTCCGGCATCCAGCGGGGGCCTCATGAGGTTCTTTGAGGACGAGACAAAAGGTGTCAAGGTAGATCCAAAAATTGTCATATCCATCCCCATAAGCCTCATTGTGGTGTCATGGGCAATCGAACTGTTACTGGCTCCGTGAGTGAGTCATGGCAGGAACCGCAGACGGAGTTTCCAACATACACAACAGGTTCTCCCTAACGCTTATCAACCCATCATCGCACTACTTTTCACTTGCAGTCTCGCTGGTAATTGCAGGACTGATTGTAGTTGCAACATACATCGGGTACTTGGGCTCAGATGACTTTTGGTTGAGGATTCCAGCAGTTATAGCAGTTTTAGCAGCATGTCAATTACTTGACACACGCTTTACAAAAAAGAAAGAGTATTCAAAGTCACTGCACTCATCATTATTTGCAAGCATGCTGTGGATGACCACATTGCTGATGGGTCTTCTTGCAAGTATAGTACTCTCAAAAGAACCTTCAATGTTCTTCTTGGCGTTAGGAATGTTTCTAGCAGCAAGTTTTAGAATTGGAATATACACCACTACACTTGGCATAAGTATCAAAAAGGCATGGGCTATATGCTTTGTCCAACCACTTGCCATATTTTTAGTCCTGTTACCACAAGAGATGTGGATTACGATATTAACAGACCCCATATCTGTAGGGTATGGTATTGCGTTTTTGATAATTGCAAGTGTGTGGTCAAAGCTAACTGATGGTGCCGGAAGACCAGGACTTGAAAGCACACACAAGACAATCCAAGCATATCTTGCATCACAAGGAAATGACCACACGGAAGTTGAAAAGATTATTGAAAAGCGCTCTAGCAGTACCAAGGTGGCCACATCACAGATAAGACTGCGTTCAGAAAATGACGGTGGTGAGTTTAGAATGGTACTTCCAGAGATTCATCCAGGGCCATTTCACCCAGTCGGAGGAAGCAACATACCATATAGGATTTACAAAAACATGGACTCTTCTGCAATGGTCATGCATAGTATATCAGACCATGCACTAAATTTACCATCACAAAATGAGGTAGAGGGTTATCTCAAAAATTTGAGAAACAGTACAATTAGAGAAGAGGGACTAGCATGTACAGAACCTGTAACTGTACAAATAAACAAATCCCGCGTCACAGGGTTATTGTTTGGGAATAATCCACTGTTATTTCTCTCACTATCCCCGCACGGCATGGAGGATATTCCAAGCTTTATCAAAACAGAAATAGAGCAATATGCAAAAAATAGAAACTATTCCAAGCCCATGATTGTGGACTGTCACAATGCAATGGGGCCTGAGATACCAGCAGACGATGCCGCAGATATGCTAAAGGCTACAAAGTCATGCCTTGACTCCCTTATCACAAAAGATAGTTATCCAATCGAATTTGGCTATGCTAATTCTGATGAGATGGACGTGTGGGCCGAAGATTTAGGAATGGGTGGCCTTGGAATAATATGCCTAAGAATTAATGGTATGAAATATTTTATCGGATGGGCAGATGCAAACAATATGGAAAATGGTGTGAGAGAAAAGATTGTAGAGAATTTTGCAAAAAGAGGATACAGACTACTAGAGGTCTGCACATCAGATACTCACTATGCCCCAGTAAAGGCCAGAAACAAAAACGGGTACTATCAGCTAGGTCTCATTACACCAGCAGACAAGCTTACCAAATGGCTAATCAGTATTGCCGAGACAGCAGAGAGTAGAACCAGCACTGCAAGATACGAGATTTTAGAAAATGTTGCAGACGTAAAGATAATGGGGCAGAGTATCTTTGAGGATTATTCAAGAGCACTGGATAATGCACTAAAGATAACAAAAGGCTTTATGATAGGAAGTGTTGGCCTCTTTATCACTGCGCTGTTTTTATAGTCTGTATGTCATCTAAATTTCCATAAAGATCATCTACAAATGAATGAAATTGTAAAATCGGAACAACAGGTACACGGTCAATAAATTCCACTACATCTTGGGCTAGTGTAACAATCACAGGTACTGCCACTGCACCTTGAGTCTTTGAGACGTAATGTTTAGTTCTGTTGACTTGTTTTTTAACTGCCATGTTTAGTGCAGAGTGACTATATCTCTTCCAATGCTTGCAGTCAATTAATATGGCTACTCCAAGACGGATGCCCACTACATCTATCTCCATTCTTGGTTTGGTAAGGATTAGATTTTTCATGACTGCGAAATTTTTAGACGAGAGAATCTCTGCCACAAGACCCTCAAAGTCCTTCCATCCAAGAGACTCTGAGATGTGCTCTAGCTGACTACCACACTTTAACATCTCTATTGCAGTACGTAGTCTGTCCCCATCACTAAAAAAATACTGGCCGTCATCATACCTGCCAATCCCTAGTGATAATAACTCATCTAGAACATTTTTTGAGGCAGTGTCATCAAGGCCTGATACGGCAGAAAAATCCCTTGCAGATACTCCGCCTGGGATGATTCCATTCAATCCTACAATCATTTCAGATGCGTGTCTTTCTAGAGATTTCCTGTGCACTAGAATCATACGCTGTGCTAAAATATTAAGGAAATGGCAGTGCCAAAAATAGCAGTGCCAAAAATAGCAGTGCCAAAAATAGCACCACATGACATATAGAAAATGCAAGAATATCATCATGTGTGGAT
Source organism: Nitrososphaerota archaeon (assembly GCA_026712925.1). Taxonomy (GTDB): domain Archaea; phylum Thermoproteota; class Nitrososphaeria; order Nitrososphaerales; family Nitrosopumilaceae; genus JAPOPJ01. The sequence continues at coordinate 254 of JAPOPJ010000205.1, read as the reverse complement.
GTCATGTGTGGATGTCATGTGTAACTTGAGTCATGTATGTTGTCATGTCTGGATGATATGTCTAGAGGGTATGGCAAGACATGCTCACAGTCCTTCGGATTGTAGAATTTAAATCACAATTTTGTTGGTAAATGTTGTCCAAACTATTTCTATAGTAGGCATGCCTACCCACCTATATCTTGCATGAAAAAGGTGGGCAGACACACCATTTTAAACGAGGAGAACGCGGGTTTAATACCTTCCAATACATTCTG
>JAPOPJ010000269.1 GCA_026712925.1 Nitrososphaerota archaeon | reverse complement strand
TACAGCAAACGCTGGACGTGATAGAACGTTTGCACCCGGAAGTACTGTAACCCTGAGTGGTTCCGGTTCTGACCCAGATGGTAATGACAGCAACCTCATATACACTTGGGAACAAACTTCAGGAACGCCAGAAGTCACAATAAATGATCCCGCATCAGCACGGATTACATTTACAGCTCCGGCAGACCCTACAAAACTAGTCTTTACACTTACAGTTGATGATAGGACTGACACCACCACAGATGATATCACCATAACAATTGCAAAACCAATAGCAAGGAACATCAAAGAAATGTCTGACACTCTGGTATCAGCCAAAATCACAGGACCCAATCAAATCACCATGACATACAATGAAGAACTATCCACATTCATCAACAGTTATCTCAACTTTACCATAACTGGTGAATCCATGCCAAGAAGCATGACAGGAATTAATGGCTCTCCTAGCATAGAAGGAATGGCAAATATTGACGGTGTAAACACAACTGTATTTATCACCACACTTACCTTTGATGGGGAACCCGTATCTTCTGGCTCGACAGGTGCCATGTACATGCAACATGCAGATCACTATCTGGCATTCATTCAAGTAAGTGACGGTCAGAACTAGTCTCTCTAGACACCATACATCAAAGATACAAATTACAATCCACATATAATGACATTCTGTGAAGATGTCCAATCGCACCAATTACACTAACATTCCATACTACAATACCACACTACAACATCATACCACAATACCACGATACAACAAACCGAAAAACACGCTACAAACGACTCTCAAGAATTATAATCAGATGTGGGTTTTTTGGTGGCATTTCAGATAAAAAACAATCACAGTAGTATGGCATCAGACCACACCATATTACTGCCACACATGACTAAAACAGAATCACTGATTCTCAGCCTGCACTATAGCTAAATGGAGTGAATCATGAGTCATTAGTAGAGGGAATGGTGTGTAAAGTTATCATCATGGTGCAATTTATCACAAAAATCACACATTACGTGGCTAAAATAGGCAAATTCTACAACCATATACCCCACTAGTGCATTTTTATATCAAGATATACACCATACACCATATTGAAAAAATTCAAGCATACAAATGAAGAACTAGAGTTGGCTAAACAGCAGACTGAGAAAGAAAAGAAGAAAAAATCAAATTAACTCTGGTTTAAAACTTTATTTTTTGTCCAAATTTTTTGGACAAATTTTCATATCTTTTTTCCCTTTCAGGGTTTATAATCCCCGGTTTGTCATACATTTTAGTAAAGAATGCCGCAAGTACGCGATTATCACACTCATCATAGAATCTTATGCTGTAACTGGTCCTTTCTGGTTTTTCTTCCCTGACAAAGCTTGCAGACTTTATCTGCTCTGAATTAATGTGCATGTGTGCAGGGCCATCATTTGACCCTATTGTTATCCATTTTTCCTTCTGTCTTATTCCAAGGGAGTTGCTCCTAATCTCACTTACTGCACCATTACTCTTCACTATTAGCAAGACATCATCAATTTGCACTATTTCAGATAGGATATCAAAGAGCAATACAAAAATGGAGTAAACAGAGTTATTTTGGTCTTTCGCAAAATAGAATCAACATCACACACATGAGTAATTACAAAAAAAATCGATATTTTATCCTAGCTGAACATCCAAATCGGACTGGAAAATTTATCTAGATGTCATAAAATAAGAATAATTTTTGCGCGATTATTTATTATACTTCAATCCCAGGTATTCTTGCATCAAAATCTGCCAGTAATATGCCAAAACATATTCCACGCATTGTATCTTTAGAATATTTTATTTTCTAGAACTTTTTCATAGGTGGTGTACACCTAACATTCAACTAGTTCTAAAAGCCTCTTTCGGATATTAGCAGTATTTGTTGCAAGATCAACAGTTGCAAAGCGTATCTTGTGTCCTTGGATTGTAACTGATTTATCTACACTCTTTCCCAGTGAGGGATGAAGTAATATTCCAGTTGATGTAAGTGATGGAGGATCACTTTTTCTTTCCTGAGATCTCAAATAGGCATAAATCTGATAAATGTTTGAACTTTTGAAGATAGTCTTCCCATATTCATTTTCAGATACAATATCTTGAAATT
>JAPOPJ010000239.1 GCA_026712925.1 Nitrososphaerota archaeon | reverse complement strand
TATTTGGCATTGATTCAAGTGGGTGACGGTCAGAACTAAACCAAAAAGTACCATACTCACACCATATCAAATTATTCTAGCGTATAATTTGTAACAGGATAATTTTTACAAGAATGTGTATGCAGTTCATGATCCACAATATCCTGTACCCTCAAGTCACCCCTCACATTATAGCATACATCATGTCATATATCATATAATACATCATGGTGACTGGTCACGTTCCAAGTTTATCTGCGTATGATGGAGGTAAGATACACACGAGTTTTGTGTTTGTATGAGTATGATGTGAGTAGTTACCAGTATTTTACTAGCAATTCTGCGAGGCCAGAATCTGCAAACGCCTTTATTCTAGTTGAGTATATTTTCCCACATGCCACTAAAAAATGTAAAGACATCACTTGGTATAATCTCAAAGTCATTATCAGAAACACAAGATGACAGAGAATTTCTGCTGAGAAACACAAGGGAGATAATCATTTTATGTAGTAGAGCTATAATCTCAATACACCAAAAGGATACAAAGTCTGCAAGTGTGAACCTAAAACGCTCAGCATCATTACTGGAAAAATACAAAAAAAAGGCAGCAGGTAATCTGATGAGATATATGGTTACACCTGAACAAGAATATGTAGAGGCTGTATGTCTGCTATCTGTCTTGGAGAAAAAACCACTCCCGTCAGATAAAAAGCTAAAAGTAATGCCAGAATCATACGTGCTAGGCTTGCTTGACTGTGTGGGTGAATTAAAGCGGATGATGTTTGATAGAATCAGAACCGGTGAAGCAGAAGAGGCTGTACGAGTCTTTGAAATAATGGAGGATTTGTACCTGCATTTGTATCCATTTTCAATGTATGACAAAGTGGTAAAGGAAGCTAGGAGAAAGGTGGATGTTGGCAGAATACTAGTTGATGATGCCAGAGGTGCAATCACAGAAGAAAAAAGGCGCTCAGAGTTGATCGCCGCATTGAACAAATCCAAAAGTTGAATTATTTGTAACTATTCACATCCTCCTGTAAACACAAAATCTACATGTATTCTTCCCTTCATGAGCAAACTATCTTGGAGTATGAACAGATACAGTCACATTATTAGAATGCGGGCGATGGGATTTGAACCCACGAACTCCTAAGAGACTAGCCCCTCAAGCTAGCGCCTTTGGCCAGGCTGGGCAACGCCCGCAGTATGACTTTCTTGCATGGTTTTTATAATCCTTGGTTGTCTTTTTGTTCATATGCTAATTCCAGTAAGGTGTTTTACGTGTGGGAATGCAATTGCCGACAAATATGATGAATACCAAACTAGAATCAAAGCCGAAGAAAAACCTGACCAAGTGTTGGACTCTTTGGAGATAAGCAGATATTGTTGCCGCAGGATGTTACTTTCAACAGTTGAGACGATTCAACAAGTCATTCCCTTCTACGAGGCAATACAAAAGAGACATCGAGAAGTCCAGTCCGAGTTAGAATAGCTTGTCAAAAATCACCTCCATTGACGGACGCATTTTATACAACAGTCGTGGGAGTGATACCATCGAAGTTGACATCATATCTGAGAATAAATTCATGGGTCGTGTATGTGCTCCATCTGGTGCAAGTGTAGGCAAATATGAGGCAGTAAGTTTTCCAGAAAATAGTCCAGAGACAGGCCTTAGACGATTAAAAGAAAACGCTGAGAAATTCATAGGTCTTGAATCCTCAGATATGACAGCCATTTATGATGCCTTAAAATCAATTGACCCGACACCCAACTATTCAAAGATTGGCGGTGCTGTAGCATTTGCAGTAAGTATCGCATCAGCAGAATCAGCATCTCGTGCACAAAATCAGCCTCTGTTTCAAACTTTATCTTCAAAGTCAAATTTTAAATCTCCATTTCCACTTGGAAATATACTAGGCGGGGGCGCACATGCAGGACCTGGCACACCAGACATACAAGAGATACTTGTCTGTGCAATTGGTGCCAAAACTGTAAGAGATGCAATCAAGACCAACCTTTTAGTGCATAAAGAGTTACGCAATATACTAGAAAGTCAAGACCCGCATTTTACAAACGGACGTGGGGATGAGGGCGGCTGGGCACCAAAACTAAATAATGAAAAGGCACTAGAATTATCTGCAAAGGCATGTGAGAATCTTGGCTATACTTTAGGCCAAGAGGTATCACTAGGGGTAGATTTTGCATCATCCACACAGTGGAATACTAAAAGTAATACCTATGAGTATAGTAGAGCAGGGTTTGAAAACTCGCCAGCCGAGCAGATAGAATTTGTCTCAGAAATGATCAAAAAATACAAGTTAATTTACGCAGAAGACGCAGTACATGAAGAAGCATTTGAAGAGATGGCAGAATTAACGGCAAAATTTCCTGACACGTTAATTACAGGTGATGATCTCACTGTAACAAACAAAGACATACTTGCAAATGCCATAAACCTAAAGTCATGCAATGCCGCAATTTTGAAGGTAAACCAAGCAGGCAGTCTGTATGATGCTATGAAATTTGCCGCACTTGCAGACCATAACAGTATAAAACTTATTACATCACACAGGTCCGGTGAATCAACAGATTCTCACATAACCCACATCGGGCTTGCCACCGGATCAAAAATGCTCAAAATAGGCATAGTAGGCGGTGAGAGGGTGGCAAAACTCAACGAGTTGTTACGTCTCTCAGAGCATGATTTAATATGTGGCATGGCTGAGGTTTAAAGTCGCTATGAGTCAAAATGAAGAACCGACAAAAGTCGAAGAAAAGCTCATGTCCACAGGCATACGAGTAGGAACGTCTGTTAAAACCAAGTTCATGAAGCCATTCATCACTAAAGCTAGTCCGGAAGGCACGTACATGCTTGACTTGGATATAACCCTTGAAAGGATAAAGACTGCCGCAAAATTCATCAATCGAACAGGCATAGAAAAGTTGATTGTCTGCTCTGGAAAGCAGCAGGCAGTCACGCCTATTGAAAAATTCTGTGAACTTTTAGGTGCCAAAAAACTGTTGGGCAGATTCATGCCCGGTACATTGACAAATCCATCCCTGCCATACTATATCGAACCCAAGCTAGTATTCATATCTGATCCACAGCTAGATGAGCAATCCATCACAGAGGCAACAAATGCAGGCATACCTGTAATTGGACTATCAAATACTGATAACATCACATCAAAACTAGACCTCATAATACCAGCAAACAACCGAGGACGTAAAGCAATTGCCACAGTCTATTGGCTTTTGGCTCGTCAAATCCTCATAGAACAAGGAAAGCTAAAAGAAGACGAGCCAATGAAATATGAGATAGATGACTTTGAGACAAAGGTAACAGACGAGGAAGCCGAGTAATGCAGATTAGAGCGCCGGCTGTAGCCGGGGCGTTCTATCCAGATAATATAGAAAAACTAACAGAATCCATTTCTAGTTGCTACATCCATAAATTGGGACCAGGAAGTATCCCACCAATAAATAGAAAAATCTTTGGCGCCATATCTCCGCATGCAGGATATGTGTATTCTGGACCAGTTGCATCCCACGTATTTCATGCCATAACACCACACATTCCAGAACTATTCATAATAGTAGGCCCTAACCACTGGGGAATTGGAAAAGAGATTGCAACTGCAAAGGACTGTAAATGGGATACTCCGCTAGGTAAAATAGAGATAGACTCTGAATCAGCAGAGTACATATCAACACATTACAAGATAGATGTAGATTTTTTTTCGCATACAAAAGAGCACAGTATTGAGGTTCAGCTTCCCATGATTCAGCATGTGACAAAAAACTTTAAACTGCTCCCAATATCTCTGATTCGCCAAGATAGAGATGTAGCAGATATGGTTGGTCTTGCAATGGCAGAGGTTGCAAAAAATAAAGATGCCATTATAATTGGCTCATCAGACTTTACCCATTATGAGCCAAATGAAATAGCATACAGAAATGACATGTCATTAATCAACCCCATACTAGAGTTAGATGTTGAAAAATTTTACAACATCCTGGAGGAGAATAATATCAGTGCATGTGGGTATGGCGCAATAGCTTCTACCATGATAGCATGTAAAAGCCTAGGTGCAACCAAAGGGGAATTATTGAAATATGCCACAAGCGGTGATATCACAGGAGGTATGAGTTCTGTAGTAGGATATGGGTCCATAGTGTTCACTTGAAATCTGAATCATCAGCACCTGGAAAGATAATTCTATTCGGGGAGCATTTTGTAATATATGGAACAAAGGCCATACTGTGTGCAATAAATAGACGAATAACTGTCCGGGCAGAAACAGTCCCAAGAGAAATGATCACGATAAAATCCAAACTCGGCACCATATCACATAACCCTGAAACCAAATTAGCAGATATAGATGCACCGCTAAGACCAATCTTCCACATTGCAAGTAAGTTGATAAAAAGACACACCCACAAAGGTGGAATGCTCATAACCATATCCTCAGATATACCACACGGTGTCGGATTAGGCTCATCATCTGCATGCTGTGTTGCAGGGGCATCTGCCATTTTGGGCCTATTTAAAAAACATGACAGGGAGGAAATTTTAAAGCTAGCAATAGAGGCTGAAAAGACCATTCATCGTAACTCTTCAGGGGCTGACTGTACAGTATGTCTGTATGGTGGTGTAATGGAGTACTCCAAAAATGTGGGATTTGCAGAAATAAATCCAGCACCAGAATTTACCATCGTACTAGCAAATTCAGACATGAAGCATTCTACAGGTGATGTAGTAGATGGTGTGAAAGGATTTAGAGAAAAAAACAAAGCTAGATTTGAAGTGATGTGTAAAGCTGAAGATCATTTAGTAAATGATGCCATATTACACATTAAAAATAAGGACATGATAGGACTTGGGGTATGTGTAAAGAAAAACCAATCCATGCTAAAAGAGATTGGCGTATCAAATGAGCGTCTCGAGGAGATGATAAAAATAGCAGACAGTACATCATATGGTAGCAAGATAACTGGTGCCGGAGATGGCGGGTGCATATTTGCACTAAATGATGATACAAATATGCAAGACACATTATACACACTTGAGAAAAATGGTATAGAGTGTTTTTCTGTGGGAATTGATTTTAAAGGATTGGATACTATTTAACTGACTGGGGGTTTTTGAAAAATATGATTCTCATAAAATTGGGCGGCTCTATAATTACAAACAAGTCAAGGAAAACATCGCCAAGAAAAAAGGCAATAGATGCCATTGCCAAAACACTTGCAGGCATAAGGGAGCCCATCATACTAGTACATGGCGGCGGCTCATACGGACACTATTGGTCTGTAAAATATGACATGCATACAAAGCCTGAAAAATATGATATAGAAGGTGTAGCCAAGGTGAAAAACTCGATGGTTGAATTAAATAAAATAATACTAGATGCGCTACAAAAAAATGCAAATCATCCCTATTGTGTTCAACCTGCATGTTTTATGAATACAGACAAGCCAATGAGAAACAAAATAAAAGAGATTGGAGAGATTTCAAAGACAGGTATGATTCCTGTAACGTATGGAGATGCACTATGGCATGGAAAAAAGACATACATCCTATCTGGAGATAGTATAATGGGGCATGTGGCAAAAGTTTTGAGGCCAAGATTATGTATATTTGCAATGAATGTAGATGGTCTGCTAAATAGTCCTAATGGCGAACTTATCAGAGAGTATTCACAACAAGTGCCAACTATGCCGGGTAGCGACAAGGATGTGACTGGTGGAATGATGCGTAAAGTCAAAGAGGCAAAAAGAATATCACAGTACGGAATCAGAGTATTTTTTGTAAATGGGAACAAACCAGACAGAATTACAAAAGCAATTAAAGATTCAAAATTCCATGGCACCATATTCAGGGGGAAGAGACGTGTCTGAGTATGTCATACTAGTTGATGAAAACGACTGCCAAATTGGCCTAGAGGAGAAGGTAAAATGCCACCTACCAGATGGCAAGCTGCACAGGGCATTTACTGCCCTAATCTTTGATAAGAGTGGCAATCTACTACTTACCCGGAGAGCAAAAGAAAAGATGTTGTGGCCAGGAGATTGGGATGGGACAGTTGCAAGTCACCCAAGAGAGTCTGAGACGTATATTTCTTCAGCTCAGAGAAGAATGCCTGAAGAGCTTGGAATCTCTTGTGATATGGAGTATATGTTAAAATTTGAATATCACATACCATACAAAAATGTCGGATCAGAAAATGAAATTTGCGCTGTCTTGATGGGTGTAGTGGATGCTCAAACCAAGCTAAGCCCCATAAATGGTGAGATAGATGAAACACTTTGGGTATCAGCAGCACAACTATTACAATATATTAAAAATACACCAAAAGCATATTGCCCATGGATGCTAATTGCACTTGCAGTGCTAGATAAATCAGATGATACCATACTAGAAAAACATGCAAGTATATTATCAGGATGGACCGATACTAAAATTAGAGACTCCATACTTGAGGCAATCAAGATACACCTGTCAGATGAGCAGTGGAGGATGCGGTAATGGATGATACGGACTGGCGTTGCGGGATAGCTGAAGCAATTCCACGCCTTCCAGCAATACCCCCCACAGATGAGGAGATGAATAAAATATTACAAAACAATGCAGGTATGATCAACAAACATTTAAAAACAAAAATGAATGGCTCCCCCAAAATACTCTATGATGCAGCAGGTCATCTGATTGTAAATGGCGGAAAAAGACTGAGGCCATATTTGGTGATAAAGTCATGCCAGATTCTAGGTGGGAAAAAATCTATGGCAATGCATGCAGCAAGTGCAGTAGAGATGGTTCACAATTTTACACTAGTCCATGATGATATAATGGATAATGATGATGTACGACATGGAGTACCTACAGTTCACAAGAAATTTAGTACACCCATAGCAATCTTGGCAGGCGATGTCCTATTCTCAAAGGCATACCAGATAATATCAAACTCTAGATTACCTGCAGAATCTGCCATACACATTGTAAAAATGCTGGCAAAGGCATGTGTAGATGTATGTGAAGGACAGGTACTAGATATAAAAATGGCAAGTGAGGGAAAAATTCCAACTCAAGCCCAGTATATTGAGATGGTAAGAAAAAAGACTGCCGCACTCTTTGAGGTATCATGTTCCATGGGTGCTGCATGCGCTACAGATGATATAAAAGACATATCAAATCTTGCATCATTTGGGAGAAATCTAGGAGTAGCATTTCAAATTACAGATGATTTGATTGGCGTGATGGGAGACCCCAAGGTCACAAAAAAGCCTGTTGGTAATGACTTGCGAGAGGGGAAAAAATCACTGCCCATACTTTTGGCAATCAAGACAGCCTCAGGGACAGACAAAAAGGCAATTACCAAAGTATTTGGGAATCCAAAGGCATCAAGAAGTGACCTCGAAAAGGCAGTTAAAATAATACGAAATCTCGGAATAGAGAAACAAGTCAAAACGCAAGCTCGTAGGTATTCTAACAGAGCAGAAAATGCCCTAGATGAATACCCGGGATCAATATCAGATGAATTGCTTGGATTGTTATACTTTGTAGAAAATAGGAGTCTGTAACTTGGATGATGAATTAAACAGCATAATCAGGAAACTAGCGCTACAAAATGCCTTTGAGCATGGTGGGAATACTAGAGACAAGATAATCCTCTCAAAATTGCTTGGCATAAGACCAGAGCTTCGCGGCAGTATGAAAGAGGTAGCACCGCAAGTATCAGATATAGTCACAAGTATTAATGCCATGAGTATCACAGAGCAAGAGGCAGAAATTGCAAAATGTTTTCCAGATGTTCTGATACCCAAAGAAAAGACAGTCAAGCAAGATGCATTTCCAGAATTAACTGATGCAAAACATGGAATGGTAGTGACAAGATTCCCACCAGAGCCAAACGGATATCCACACATAGGACATGCAAAAGCTGCAATCATCAATACAGAATATGCAAAGATGTATGGTGGGAAATGTATTTTGAGAATGGATGATACTAATCCAGAAGCAGAAAGAATGGAGTACCATGCAGCAATTAAAGTTGGGCTAGAATGGCTTGGCATCAAATTTGAGGAGATAAAAAATACCTCTGATGATATGGAATTATTTTATGAAAAAGGTTTAGAGTTGGTGCAGTCTAGAAATGCATATGTATGTACTTGCAAAAAAGAGACAATCAGCAAAAATAGAAGAGAGAGAAAGGCATGCAAGTGTAGTATGGCAGATATAGACAAAAATATCAAAGGATGGGAAAAGATGTTTGAAAAGTTCAAGCCCGGTGAGGCAGTGATTAGATTCCGCGGCGATATTAGCTCAGATAATGCAGTTATGCGGGATCCAGTTCTATTTAGAATAATTGATGAAAAACACTACACCCTTGGAGAAAAGTATCGAGTATGGCCCAGCTATGACTTTGCAGTTGCAATAGAGGATAGCACAGATGGAGTCACGCATGCGTTTCGCTCAAAAGAGTTTGAGTTAAGAGAAGAGTTGACAATATCCATACTAGACAAATTAGATATGAGAAAACCAAACCAAGGATTCTTTTCCAGACTAGAGTTTAAGGGAATGCCAATCTCAAAAAGAATCCTAAAGCCACTAATTGATGAGGGAAAGGTCTCATGGTATGATGACCCAAGGCTTCCCACGCTAGAGGCCCTGAAACGAAGAGGCATAAAACCAGAGGCCATAAAAAAATTCATTATATCTCTAGGTATGACCAAGGCAAATACGCTAGCCCCGTTTGATGCACTTGAGGCATTTAATCGAGGAATGGTAGATGGGAGTAGTATTAGACTATTCATGGTAAGAGAGCCAAAAAAGATTACCATAAAAAACATCCCATTTACATCTGTAGATGTTCCCAATCACCCTATAGAGAATATGGGGAGTAGAGAAATAGACGTGGATGGCAATTTCTTAATAGATGGTGCAGATGCGGTAAAACTAGTATCAGGATCACGCGTCAGGTTTATGGGCCTTGGAGATGTGTTAATCACAAGTGCAGAGTCAAACATTGAGGGTGAGTTTGTAAAAGGTGAAGCATCAGGTCTGCAGAAAATCCATTGGGTTCCAGAAAAGACATCACACAAAATAATGATACAGATTCCCGGTCCGCTCTTTGTAGATGAGCAATTCAATGAGGATAGTCTAGAGGAGGTAAAGGCATTTGTAGAGCCACACTATATGCAATTAAATGATGGTGATGAAATACAGTTTGTCAGGTTTGGGTACTGTAAAAAAGACTCTCAGAATCAGGTAATATTTACCCACAGGTGAGTAGTATGAAAATAGCAAGAATTTCAAGAAATGATACTGAGACATATGGACTAGTCAATGGAGATAAGATTGCTACAAAAGATGACATTACATACAAGACCGGTGTCCCATTACCACATAGCATAAAGGATTTTATGTTTGATGGATGGTATGATGAAATCAAAGATGTTCTCAAAGATATATCATATAAGGGAGATCTTTCAGAGTGCAGGTTGCTTACCCCAATTCCAACACCCGGCAAAATTGTATGCTTGGCATTTAATTATTCAGACCATGCACAAGAGCAGGGACTAGTACCACCGGAAGATCCAGCCTTGGTGATAAAACCCAGAACTGCATTGAACTCGACTAACTCTGAGATAGTATGTCCTAGATTTGTAACACAGTTAGACTATGAAATAGAGCTAGCAGTAGTTATTGGAAAAGACTGCAAGTGTATAACAGAAGAGCAAGTATATGGTGCAATCTTTGGCTATATGATACTCAATGATGTATCTGCTAGAGATATTCAGTTCAAGGACAAACAGTTTACACGCGGCAAGGGCTTTGATACATTTGCACCATGTGGTCCGTGGATAACCACTTTTGATGAGGTAAAAGATCCACACAATCTAAGACTCACCACCAAAGTTAATGGGGAATTGCGACAGGACTCTTCAACAAGTAATATGTTCATAAAGATACCAGAAATAATCTCAAAGATAAGCAAGGTCATGACACTAGAGCGAGGCGATATCATTTCAACTGGAACTCCAGCAGGTGTTATGCTAAACAAGCCAGATGCTGTTTTTCTCAAGGATAGTGATGTTATAGAAATGGAGATAGAAGGACTGGGGATTTTGAAAAATACAGTCAAAGTGGTATGATGCTAGTGTACTCATAACATCTGTTCAGATTCATTTTAGGTATGATTTCAAAGGATGTAGTATTCCAGATATGTGCTAAATATGGGTGCAAATAGCACATCTAAATCAGAAAAAATATTAGTAGTGATATTATGGGTGTAATATTGGCTAGCGTAACAGCATGTAATGTATCAGATGTACTGCCCGGAAAGATGATCAAAGTTACCATAGATGGAAAAGACATTCTTGTTGCAAATATTGATGGCACTATTTATGCAACAGGCGATACATGTACCCATTCAGGCTCAAGCCTGTCTGAGGGACAACTAGACGGGGACAGGGTTGTGTGTGGCTGGCATGCAGCAGAATTTGACTGTAAGACAGGAAAATTGGCAAAATTTCCAGCAAAAATTAATGATTTACCCTCATACAAAGTTTCAATAGAGTCAGGCAAAGTCATTTTGGAACTGTAACTATATACCTGTGGACTCAAAATATGGGGTAATGGCAGATAAAAAGCAAAACGATGAATCAATGAGCGATGCAATAGAAACCCTGAGCCAAATCGCCCAGAACACATCAACCCCAAAAACGATAAAAAAATCAATAACAGACTTGATTACCGAGCTTAACAACACAGAGTATTCCCTATCAGTAAGGGCGGCAAACACAATTAGCCTACTAGATGATATAACCCAAGACCCCAATTTGCCATCGTATGTCAGGACACAGCTGTGGCAGGCAGTCTCAAAATTAGAAAGCATAAGGGAATAAATTTCCTTCATTGAGATATGATATATTGAAGATTGAAGAATATCTAAAGTCACTTCCAGGAGGTATAGTTAGTGGAGAAGATGTGACATTACCAGAAAAACCCCTCAGAGAAATGCTCAAGCTTGCAGAACTTGGCAGTGAGGATGTGTTTTACCATCTGGGATGCAATAATGAAGTTGGTGTATCTATGGCGCTACAAGAATTTAACGTGAAAAAAGCAGTAGGTATTGACAAGAACTGTCAAAAGATTGAGGATGCCAAAAAAAATATCAAAAAATGTGATAGGCCTGGAATGTTTTTGTGTGAGGATGTGATAGAATCAGACATATCTGATGCCACTGTGGTGTTGTTTTGGTTTACCAATGAGGATATAATACATGCCATGATGAAAAAGTTTCAAAATCTGACACATGGTGCAAAAGTTCTTACTGTATGGGGCCCGCTTCCTGAATGCCTCCCAAGCAAGGTAAAGTTTCCGTACGTGTTAAATAAAGTTCCATTTAAAAAAGCATCAAGTCTAAAAGAACAACTATTAGCAGTCTTTGGAGTCAAGTGTGTGGATTTTGTAACTGCATGGGAGTTTGCAGAAAGATATACAAAATCAATCACAAGCTCGCAGGTTCAAAATGACCGATTCTTAACTATAATCCAAACACTCATGATATGGATTAATGCAAAGAATTTAGGGGTCGCCTGTGAGGATGATGTCCCAGAATCCATCAAAACATACATCAGTATAATGCGTGAGCATTTTAATATTGACTTTGGTCATCTTTTAAAAGAATGAATCAGATGTTTGGGTAGTGCAGTGTATGGTAGTACTGTATGTTGGTGTAGGGTATGTCGCAATATTTGTGCTAATGCTTTTATCTTGCATAAATGTATTAACTATATGGAGAACAGAATCAACATTAACGTCTCAGCAGTAGATTATGAAAAGACCAGCAGTGCAATAGCTAGGCAGTTAATCCTAGTAGAAGAGATGGTGCATAGTCAAAACGAGTTTGTAATGACTGATTCGGAATTTGCATTTGGGTGGCATTTCTTTGTAGTTAGTGTGAACCAGACTCTAGTTGAAAAACTAGCAGACCAGATGGGTCCAGATTTTGAGCAGATAAAGGGCAAGGGTTTAGAGAAAAAATTCCTTACATGGCTTTCTAAGAATCTAGAAGGCAAAACTCCCAGATTTAAACTCGCAATAAAAGAAGAGATGGAGTCAAGCAAGTACGGTATCTTTTAGCAGTATAACAAACCTGCGCCATGTACAATATTTCCCTAGAAAACCACACATGTGCTGACCATACACCAGATGTATCACGATGTGAGATAATACAAAATATGTTAAGGGCCTTCGAGGGTAATCGAAACCCTGTCCGGGGATCCACAGTCCCCTATACTAGCCACTATACTACGAAGGCCACAAAAAAGACAAGTTTTACAACTAGTAATAACCTTTGATTTTTTTGCGCATGATTGGAGCCTACCTGCAAGCATGACTGTATTGAGCAGACTGTATTGAGCAGACTGTATTGAGCAGACTGTATTGAGCAGACAGTATTGAGCAGACAGTATTGAGCAGACAGTATTGAGCAGACAGTATTGAGCAGACAGTATTGAGCAGACAGTATTGAGCAGACAGCAGTCAACAGTCAAAATTGATAAAATATGTTTGAATATATCACCGCACACACATTACTAAAAACCTCCAGAGGTAGTTGCTTTGGAAAGTATGCCTGTGATATGGCAGTATGATTTTTGCACCACACACTACAGCCACACTAGTAAAGGTATAGCCATGATGATGCAAATGTGTAGTATGAATGTGATGTGAATGTGATATACCGCGTGGCGTAAAACTCCCACTACTCAATATGATATACCACATACCAAAAGCAATCCACATCGTGATTGCTTGTGTGCATTTGGTTTTGCCCAGCACTAAAGTTTAATATACAGACACAGGATTTCATCGTTAGTCACATGAGTTCAGTACAACAAATTTTTAATGAAACAATCCAAACCGATCACAAGATAATTACCGAAGAGGTATCAAAATCTATTCTTAAAAAATATGGCGTAAGTGTCCCCCCGTATGCACTAGTAACATCTGCAAAAGAGGCAGTAAAGGAGGCAAAAAAGATAGGATTTCCCCTAGTGATGAAGGTTGTCTCACCACAGATTCTGCACAAGACTGATGTCGGCGGTGTCAAGGTTGGTATTGACAATGTAGCAGATGTGAAAAAGACATTTGATGACATGTATGGTAGGCTATCAAAGAAAAAAGGTGTAGATGTAAAGGGAATACTACTTGAAAAGATGGTTCCAAAGGGAGTAGAACTCATAGTGGGTATTCAAAACGATCCACAATTTGGCCCCGTCATCATGGTCGGACTTGGAGGTATAATGACTGAAATAATGAAGGATGTGGCATTTAGAATGCTACCAATAACTACATCAGATGCAAAATCAATGTTAAACGAATTAAAGGGTGTCAAAGTCCTCAAAGGATTTCGTGGGAGTGACCCAATAGATATCAACATGGTAGCAAAAATGCTAGTACAGATTGGAAATCTTGGAGTTGAGAATGCTGACCACATTAACAGCATTGACTTTAACCCAGTTGTAGTGTATCCAAAATCCCACTTTGTAGTGGATGCAAAGATTATTCTAAATAACAAGATAAGAGAAAATTCCATCACTAAAACAAAACCAAACAAAGAGTTCATGGAGGAGTTCTTTACTCCCAAATCAGTTGCACTAGTAGGAGCATCATCCACACCGGGAAAGATAGGAAATTCTATTCTGGATAGTCTTGTAAACTATGACTACAAAGGTGAGGTGTACCCAATTAATCCCAAAGCAGACAAGATATTTGGCAAAAAATGTTACCCATCTGTTGCAGAAATCCCGGGTAAAGTTGACTTGGTTGTAATTTCAGTAGACCTCTCAATCACAGCTCCAGTCTTAGAAGACTGTGCAAAAAAGGATGTGCACAGTGTAGTGATTGTATCTGGTGGCGGAAAGGAGCTCGGCGGCCAAAGAGCAGCGTATGAAGCAGAAATAAAGAAACTATCAGCAAAGCACAAAATCAGAATTATCGGTCCTAATTGTATTGGGATGTTTAATGCGGCAAACCGCCTAGACTGTGCATTTCAAGGTCAGGAGAGAATGATTCGCGCAAAGCTTGGGCCTGTTGCATTATTATCTCAAAGTGGCACCATGGGAATAAGCTTTTTAGAGACAGCAGATGTGTTTGGCCTCTCCAAGATGGTAAGCTATGGGAACCGCTCTGATGTAGATGAGGCAGACATGATATGGTACCTTGCAAGCGATCCCCAGACCAAGGTAATTGCACTATATGTCGAAGGATTTGGCGATGGTAGAAAGTTTATCAATACGGCCAAAAGAGTGATGAGAGAAAAGAAAAAGCCAGTCATAATATGGAAGAGTGGAAGAACCGCATTAGGTGCAAAGCAGGCAGCATCTCATACTGGCTCACTAGGTGGCTCAAATGCTATAATCATGGGCGCATTCAAACAGGCAGGCATCATTTCAGTTGATAGTTATCAAGAATTAGCAGCAGTTGCAAAGGCACTTGCATGGCAACCTCCCGCCAAGGGAAATAGGGCAGCTATGTGTAGCAATGGTGCCGGACCAATGATTGGTGGAATTGACCACTTTGATAGACTCGGACTACGACTTGCAAAAGTCACTCCAAAGTCCCTCAAAAAAATGAAGGACCACTTTCCCCCTACATATGTAATAGGTAGCGGAAACCCTGCAGACGTGACAGGTGGGGCAAATGCCGATGATTACAAATTTGTAATCCAGACATTCATGGATGATTCCAATGTGGATATTGTAATGCCTTGGTTTGTATTCCAAGACGATCCACTTGAAGAAGTAATTATTGATCACTTGGCAGCATTTTCAGCCAAGAAGAAAAAGCCGCTACTAGTAGGAGGAAATGGCGGCCCATATACACAAAAGATATCAAAATTAATCGAATCAAAGGGTGTTCCCGTGTATGATGACCTAAGGGATTGGGTCGCAGCGGCATCTGCACTTTCCCAATGGGGAAAAATATCCAAAAAATAGACAACATTTAATTCCAACATTATTCTCGCAAATACATGTCACTAGTCACAACATCCACTTCTGAGGGTATATGTACTGTAAAGATCAACAGGCCTGACAAGCTCAATGCAATGAACACTGACGTTGCAAGGGAGATAATAAAGACATTTGAGAGACTCGGCTTGGATGATGATGTCAAGGTTATCATCATAACAGGTGAGGGCCAAAAGGCATTCTCTGCAGGAGCAGACATTGAATACATGTCCAAAATATCCCCAGACGAATCAGTAGAGTATGCCAAGATGGGCCAGCTTGTAACATCTACAGTAGAGCTTGTCAAGCAACCCACAATAGCAGCAATCAATGGATTTGCACTAGGAGGAGGTTGCGAGCTTGCAATGTCATGCGACATTCGAATTGCCGCAGATACAGCCAGAATGGGCCAGCCAGAAGTAACTATAGGCATTCCACCAGGATGGGGAACCAAAGACTGATGAGAGAATTGTAGGGGTAGCAAAGCAAAGGAACTAGTCTATACTGGAAAGATGATCAAGGCAGACGAGGCAAAAGAAATTGGTCTGGTAAATGCTGTAGTACCGCTAGAATCACTGCAAGAAGAAGCACTCAAAATGGCGCAAAAGATTGCAGGAAACTCTGTAATGGGTGTCCAGATGTCAAAGGTTGCCATCAATAAGGGTCGAAACGCAGATCTTGACACCGGACTATCAATAGAACTCTTGGCATGGAGAAACTGCTTTACGCATCCAGACAGGGAAGCAAGAATGACAGAGTTTGTCAACAAGAGTAAAAAATAAACCCCCATACATCATACCACTACCATTTTTGTATTTTTTACACGAGTAATCATGTACCATTCCACCCATACATGTAAAATTAAAAATCCGCAAAGCTTGCACGTATGATAATTATTCACATCCATACCCAGGTAAACACAAAATCAACATACATTCTTCCCCTCATACGCAAACTAACTCGGAATGTGAACAAATACCAAAATTAAATAAAACTTTATAAAAGAATTTTGCTACGTGTAATTATGAATTGTGAAATAGTTAGATCCCCCCCATTGTGTGGGTAGGCGCACTTGCTACAATAATCGCAATTTCATCTTTAAGTATAACCTTTGAGGATTCCTTTGCACAGACTGGCATTACCATAAATACAGTATCACAAATCACCGATACTGATGCTAGTACACTTGAGCTTGACGGTGCCAGAGGAATCACCTTATTTAAGATAGGTACATCGACGTATTTGGCCGTGGCATCATCTGATGATGACGGTGTTCAAATTCTTGATGTTTCAACACCAAGTACCATAACACAAGTATCACAAATCACCGATACTGATGCTAGTACACTTGAGCTTGACGGTGCCAGAGGAATCACCTCATTTAAGATAGGTACATCGACGTATTTGGCCGTG
>JAPOPJ010000273.1 GCA_026712925.1 Nitrososphaerota archaeon | reverse complement strand
TGACAAGCGGTTAGAAGCATTGTTTGTTTTACTAAGTGAATATCCATTAACCGTGACAATAGACAAAATCGTCAAAATTCAAGCCAAAGACCAGGACGTAGATCCGTATGAAATGAACATATCACTAACAAAGAGACTTGATGATATAGTGCCTGGTTCACTACCTGCTAATCAAGCACACTCATTTACCAAATATGACACTTCATAGACTCCATAATACCATATTCTTGCCATATCCTTGCAACAATCTTACAAACCCATGTACAATCCTTGCATTTTACATGTCAAAGTATGGTAATTTAGGCATGAGAAATTACCACACTCTACACATTAATCGCATATCCGTATTTTTTTAAAGCATGGTGATTTGATGATATTAGGAATCTGACAGAATGACTGAAAAGAAGGAAAAGCAAGAAAGACAAGGAAAACAAGAAAGACAAGAAAGGAAAACAATACCCAGACAAAAACATATCCGTAAGGCAATCAACGCAGGATTATACACGCCTGCCGAGATACACCGATACCTTATCCACAAAGGCAAAGAATACAAAATCAAGACTATCGAGAAGGATCTAGAGTGGGATTATCCGTGTACTAAGATGGTTCTGTCTGGCAATCCCATACCAATACATGCCGAATTGAATGTAATCGCTTCTATCATATCTGATATTCTAGCCGAAATCGACTCAATGCAAAGCAGACAGGCAGAACGCAAGGCAAGGCCCTACATGTCACAAACAGAGACTAAATTATTAGAGACACTCAAAGACGATCCAAAGTATGAGAGTATCTTAGACACTATAGATAAAGCCATGCAGTATAAAGGCCTGACAGAAAAACTAAACTGTGCTGTGACTGATTTTGACCGAATCTTAGAACTAAGCAAACGGCTTGATTTTCTAATTTTGAAGTATGGGCCAAAAATCAATTTTGATAAACAAAAACAGCAAGACAAATAACGAGAATCGAACCGTATAATCCAGGCGTTTTATTTTGTGACTGGCCAAATATGGGCCAAATGCAGGGGGGTTTAACTTTTGTGCCTAGTATGTATATCCAACTGTCAAAACATGCCCATTGCCCAGTTCAAGGCCTTGCATGACACATATCGTAGATCCTTGCCTAGAATCGCATGAGTTATTAGTTAAAGACTTGTCGCTTTTCTATGTTTAGACAATCCAAGACAAATATCGCATTATGTGGGTTTTTGATGGTTATTGTTGGATTTGGTTTTCAGGCAGTTTATGCAGATGATGATAAGGAAACTATGAAACAACTAGAACGTATTGCTATACAGTCCGATCAGCAAGCAACTCAGCAGACAACCCAAGAACCTGCTCAGCAGTCTGCTCAACCACAATCAAACCATGATTCTGGTTTTATACTAATATTTGCTCCTGGTGGAATTACATATTATGATGACAAACTTTGGGTAGTAAATCAATATAATCCGAGTGTTGATGTGTATTCCACAGATGGCACAATTGATGCAGATGCTTCATTTTCGCTAATACCTGAAAACGATAATGCTCAGGGAATTACATACGGTGACGGCAAGTTTTGGGTAGTAAATTGGAATTATGATGTTGATGTTATGCGAGATGTAGGTGATAATATGGTGCATGTATACAACCTTGACGGTACGTATGATGCAGATGCTTCATTTTCGCTAATACCTGAAACTGATTCACCTTTTGGAATTACATATTATGATGACAAACTTTGGGTAGTAAGTACATTAGATGCGAGAATCTATGTGTATTCCACAGATGGTACGTATGATGCAGATGCTTCATTTGATTTAGCAGTTGGAAACACACATCCCTCTGGAATTACATACGGTGACGGCAAGTTTTGGGTGACAGAAGACGGTTTATTTGGTGGAATTGTCGGGGTATATGCATACAACCTTGACGGTACGTATGATGCAGATGCTTCATTTGATTTAGCAATTCAAAACACAGAGCCCAATGGAATTACATATTATGATGGCATGTTTTGGGTAGTAGAATGGAGTTTTGCTTATGATGCTGTTTACATGTACGAACCCGGCCCATCACTTGAATCAAGAGTGACTAGCATTGAAACAACTTTGACAGGTTTGGAAACAACCATGACAGGCATTGATACAAGAATGACAGGTTTGGAAACAAACACAACCAACATTGATACAAGAATCACAGGCCTTGAAACAAACTTGACAGGCCTT
>JAPOPJ010000265.1 GCA_026712925.1 Nitrososphaerota archaeon | reverse complement strand
TCAAGGGCATCACCAGTGACGTACCCATAAAGTATCTTTGTCACATTGACGCTATTACATTTAGGACATTTGGTTTTTGGCATATGGTATTATATCTCAGATTTGCTTATAACCTTTAAGAAAAATTATACCATGACTTTAGCTAAATCCCACAAGTACGTTTTTCAGATTAGCAATCATGAAAACCAAAGATGTGTAGATATTATTTTGTCATTTCTGGTTTTGATGGATTTGTACCCAATAGCATAGAGCGCGACTTTAAAGTCCTCCTGATTAGAACAAATCCCAGTGCGGTAGTAACTGCACCAAACAGAATGCTCATAATGTTGGCATCACTTCCAGTAGACATCATTGTAAATAAGAGACCAGCAATCATCATAAATCCTCCGAGTCCTGCAAATATCATCATAACTAGCGGCAGTTTTTTTGGCTGAGGAGGTGGTGTGCCTTTTTCTCTGGGAGCTACAACAC
Organism: Nitrososphaerota archaeon; assembly: GCA_026712925.1. Taxonomy (GTDB): domain Archaea; phylum Thermoproteota; class Nitrososphaeria; order Nitrososphaerales; family Nitrosopumilaceae; genus JAPOPJ01. Next base: position 5,505 of record JAPOPJ010000265.1, on the reverse strand, counting down.
CATTTGTTGCGGCCTCATGACATACGTGGCAATAGTTCTTGTGTCCAGATCCCCTGTTGAATGGTTTTAAGAAATAATACTCTACATCACACAAATCACACCTTCGAGTCGGCAGTTTAATTGTACCATACTTGTCAAAGTCCCTTCCAAGTTCTAGCATGCAGTTTTTGCAATAATATCCCGGAATCCTCCACTGTCTCTGGAATCGGTACTTTTTCCAGCTGAGAGCCATTCCACAACCGCTACAGTGTGTCATTTGCCTCCACCTTCAGATTCCGGTACTGCCTTTTGGTTTCGTAAGACCTTTGATATTCCATGCCTTGCCTCTATTATGGGAAGTCCTACTATAAAGAATGTCGCTACGCTTACCCATGCAATTGATATTCCTACCCATAGAGAGTAAAAGCCAACATCAAATACATAGTCTGCAAAGAACAGTGGTAATGGCCATGCAATTATCAAGATTAAGGTCATTAGGCCGCCTCCTTTGAGACTGAACTTGAAGGCCTTTTGGAGTGTAACCTCGTCAGCCTCGAGCTTTGCCATTTCGGATTCGGCCAAATCAACTAGTTTTATTCTCTTCTTCATCTCATCCCAGTCAAACTTGGTCTTGGTGGCAAGGCTTCCTAGTCCTGCAATAGCACCGCCTGTGAGTATTCCTGCAACGTTACCAAACAGCATGGAATAGTTGTTCCCTAGACTCGCAAGGGATACTTGGCCGCCAAACTCTGGTAGTGATGCGGCAACGCCTACCCACGTACCTAGCGCTACAAACAGACCTATTATAGCACCCAAGGTTGCACAATACTTGTTTGTCCGCTTCCACGTTATAGTCAGCGCTATTGGAATTACTGCCGAACCTATAAGGACACCCATCGCAAGATAGACAAAGCCCAGGCTCAGGCCCATACCCAACAGTATGACTGCCAGGCCACCCATTCCTATGCCAAATCCAACTATAGTAACTCTAGAGACCTTCAAAAGCTGCTTGCCTGTAGCTTTGGGATTTTTGTACGTCCGGTATACGTCGTATGTTACCAGCGACGAGACTGCAATTAGTTCTGCAGAACCTGCAGAAGTCACTGCCATGAATAGCATGGTAAGCACCATTACAGCACCTACCTCACCCATTAGTACAGATGCGGCGGCTGGTACTGTCAATCCGAGCTGGACCTGCTCGGGCGTCAGATCCACACCAAGCGCGACGGCTGTGAGTCCCATCGTAGTAGCCAAAGTAAATGGAATTGCAAACCAACATGCTCCACCAAGTAGAAATCCCTTGACAGTAGATGTCGGCTGTGCGGCAATAGCCCTCTGCCAGTACGCCTGGTCCACAAAGACAGTTCCAAAGTTTCCGACTATATTGATTATACCAAATATGAGACCACCTAGTGAGGCCATGGTAAGATACGCACCCATTGCATTGCCTTCTACGGGATTAATTGCAGCAGCTTCGGTCAGTTTATCAAACATACCTTCAATTCCTCCTGTCACGGGACTAACAAAGTAGACCGTACCTACGAACGTGAGAATTACTATGAAGATTATTATGGTATGCATATAGTCTGCAACAAACGTCGCCTTTAGCCCACCTACCAGTGTATATATCATCACACCAATTGGAATAAGGAATGCCGCAAGTGAGATATCCATGCCAGTCAGTCCGTTTACGACTGCTGCACCGCCAAGAAGAAGCATGGCTGTAACTATCATGTTTGTCATTAGGGCAAAAACCAAGAAGACACGGTGAGCACCCTCACCGTATCTTGCTCGGATGATTTCTAGGAACGTATGAGCATTTGGGGCCTTTCTTTTGAGTTCTATTGCAAGTATACCAAACAACAATACTTGAATTGATGCTCCAGCTGCATACCAAAACGGCCCGCTTATTCCGTACTGGTACGCCACAGTGGAGGATTGTAACAGGGTTGCAGCCCATGTCCATGCTGAGACAATGGCAGCAGCAGTCAAACCGGTTTTAATGACTCTACCGGCAGTGTTGAACCATTCAGAGGTCTGGGAGACTCCAAGATATTTTTCTTCTATTTTGGTTTCAAGTGTGATTACTACTGCAAAAACGGCACCGAGTCCAACTACTATGAACCATCCCCAGCTTTCGTCAAGTACATCTCCAATTGCGAATCCTTCTGCAATGGCACCTGCCCCAAAAACTGTTTGCGGAGAACTTGCAATGAATATGGCAACTATGGCTAAAAGCGGCAGGATCGTTGCAAATTTTCCAGCAATCATTCAATTTTTTTAGCGTACTAGAATTACTTAGGAATTAAAATGATTAATTGGTTTATATAGAAGTGGTCTTTTTTTGGCTAAGTTTTAGTCGATGTCGGCTAGATTCACTCATACCTGTCTGAATTTTGCAGTCAAATACATCTAATGACAGGAAAAATCAAAGATGATATTCTAGACTCTGAGTTTTTCAAAAGTTTGGCATACCATACTAACAAACTATACTAGCAAACTATACTAGCAAACTATGCGATCAGATGATGCGATCAGATGATACGATCAAACCATACTATCAGGTGATGTGATCAAGTGATGTGATCAGACCATACAAAATCATACAAGCAGATTATACCAAGCATGCACATAGTCAATACAAGTTGTAAAGCCTAGATAAGGAAAGTCTTTCAGCCGGGTTTACCGTTGCTGTCTTTCCATCGACTTTGACCTCATATGTCTCAGGATTAATCTCAATGTTAGGCGTAAAGTTGTTGTGAACCATGTCTTTTTTTCCTATGGAACGGCAGTTTTTCACAGGGACTAGTCTTTTTCGCACGTTTAATTTTGACTCTAGGCCGCTTTCAATGGCTAGTTTCGAGGTGAATGTAACAGATGTTGAGTGCTTTGCATTGCCAAATGCCCCAAACATGGGCCTATAATATACAGGCTCTGTAGTCGGAATTGATGCATTCGGATCACCCATCAAAGAATATGCTATGAATCCGCCCTTGATGATGAGTTTTGGTTTGATTCCAAAAAACTGCGGTGTCCAGACCACAATATCTGCAAGCTTACCAGGCTCTAGAGACCCTACATACTCTGATATGCCATGCGTTATTGCAGGATTTATTGTAATCTTTGCCGCATAGCGCTTGACTCTAAGATTGTCATTATTTCCTGTCTCGCCATTTAGTGGACCAGTCATCTTTTTCATCTTGTCTGCTGTCTGCCAGTTTCTAGTAGTGACTTCACCTACACGGCCCATTGCCTGACTATCTGAAGACATCATGCTTATAACTCCCATATCATGTAAGACATCCTCAGCAGCTATAGTTTCCCCGCGTATACGCGACTCTGCAAAAGACACATCTTCTGGAACCGACGGATTGAGATGATGACATACCATCATCATATCAAGATGTTCTGCAAGTGTGTTTACTGTAAATGGTCTAGTAGGGTTTGTAGATGATGGTAAAACATTACTCTCAGAGGCAATCTTCATTATGTCAGGTGCATGGCCTCCGCCTGCACCCTCTGTGTGGTATGTGTGTATGGTTCTACCTGCAATGGCCTCAATTGTATCATCAACAAAGCCACACTCATTTAGCGTATCTGTGTGAATTGCCACCTGTGTATCTGTCTTTTCTGCTACTCGCAATGCAGAGTCTATTGTAGCAGGAGTAGAGCCCCAGTCCTCATGCAGTTTTAATCCACATGCTCCGGCTTCTATTTGCTCCATCAGAGATCGTTCTTGTGAGTCATTGCCCTTGCACAAAAATCCAAAATTAAGCGGGAACTCTTCTACTGCCTCAATCATTCTGTGAATGTTCCAAGCTCCAGGGGTGCAAGTTGTTGCATTAGTACCATCAGCAGGACCTGTACCACCGCCAATCATAGTTGTAGTACCATTACATATTGCATCAATTGCCTGTTGCGGCGAGATAAAGTGTATGTGAGAATCTATCGTACCAGGAGTGCATATTGTATGCTCACCTGCAATTACTTCGGTGTTTGAGGATATGACCATATCTACATCATCCATCACATTTGGGTTGCCAGCATTTCCCACTCCTACAATCTTTCCATCCTTGACTCCAATGTCAGCTTTGATTATTCCAAGGATGGGATCTAAAATCATCGCATTAGTAATTACAAGGTCTAGTGAGTCAACTCTACAGACACCGCTTGCTTGGGCAAGTCCATCCCTTGCACTCTTTCCACCGCCAAAGACAGTTTCATCTCCGTACTTTATCAGATCTTTTTCAATCTCAATTATCAAATCAGTATCACCCAATCTTATCTTATCCCCTACTGTGGGACCAAAGAGATCCACATACTGTCTTCTAGGAATTGCAAGTGTCATGTAGAGACCTCCTTGAATCCCCGCTCCTTGGCAAGATTTAGCGCATCCTGTCGTTTCTCATCAAGTTTACCATTAACTAGACCGCTGAATCCAAAGACTATCCTATTTCCACCATATTCTGTAAGCTCAACTGTTCTAGAATCACCGGGTTCAAACCGTATTGATGTTCCTGAAGGTATGTTGAGGTGAAATCCATATGCTTTCTCTCTTGGAAAAGATAACGCCTTGTTTACCTCAAAAAAATGTGTGTGTGATCCAACCTGAACTGGCCGGTCACCGGTATTTGTCACATCAAGTGTAATTGTAGACTTGCCTGCATTTGCAGTTATCTCCTTATCAGATATGATATATTCTCCAGGCTTCATATTTATCACACTATAGGATCGTGCACCGTCACGAGTTTTGTTCCATCATTAAATGTAGCCTCAACCTGAATTGAATGAATGAGATCCGGTACTTCTGGGAGAACATCATCCCTTGAAAGTACTTTCTTTCCAGAACTCATAAGGTCTGGAACAGATTTGCCATCCCGCGCACCCTCTAGGATATGATCGGTAATTATAGCCACAGCTTCTGGGTGATTCAACTTTAGGCCGCGATCCATCCGTCGCTTGGCAATCTGTGCCGCTAAAAATATGTACATTTTATCCATCTCTCTTGGCGTAAACATCATGATGTGTATTATATCACTTGATATTTAATAATTCAAAAAGTAGGATTCTTTCACAAATTTTACTTGGATGGACAAAAGATGTCAAAATTTACCATACCCATAACACCAAATATAGCAAAAGAGGCCACATACTACTATACATCAAAGCCCATTTTGAAGTTATTAAAGAACCCAGAATATTTTAAAATTATCACCCATGATGGATATGTCTAGACAGGGGATAAATTAGCAAAAGTATCGAGTTTGGGGACGAACCCAGTAGTTATGTTTCATTGTTTTATCTATCCATTCGCATTTTTGATTATTTCTTCTTGGACTTTTCACACTTATCTGTAGAATTTTGCTGTACGATGTCAAGTATTTTCTCAGGACTGTCACATGTAATTTAGAACTCATCACATATGGCATCAGTTATAGTACGGTCCCCATTATATGGTGAAAAGAATTTTTTGTCAGTGGATTCGATATAGATTTTAGATTCAGAGTAGACTAATGTTATGTATAT
>JAPOPJ010000164.1 GCA_026712925.1 Nitrososphaerota archaeon | reverse complement strand
TGTACGAAAAATTTCTAAAAGAGTTAAAAAAGTACCCAATCTGCCACTATTCTCAGAAGATCAAAATGAAAATCCCGGAAACCGTTGTATGTTAGATAAAGAATCTGTTTTTTTGCCTGCTCTAATAGAGTCAAAGTCAAATGAACAACAGGCAAACCTAGGAGTATTGTTTGATGTGGATCAGTCTACAGTATCTAGATATCTGAAATTTGCAAAACCTACACTAGAAGAAATTCTACCCACTGCTAAAAAAATGACCGGTATAATAAAATCAATAAAAACCAAGAAAGAATTTGAAAAATTGGTTCTCAAACGCACTCTATTACCTGATGCAACCGAAGTGTCTAGGGAACGATCCCAGAACAAGGATGAAAGAAAAGCATCATACTCGGGCAAGAAAAAAGACTTTACGTGGACTACCAATATAGTGATAAGCCTAGATGGCCTGATACTCTGGTCTGGTAAGACGTTCAAAGGTGCAACACATGATCTCGCTATGCTCAAACAAAACAAGATAGACTTGGGAAGGTGGTCAAAAGGAATGTTCAAAAAAGATACACCTGATGGAAAAAGAATCACAGTACTAGCTGACAAGGGATACATTGGTCTGGAAAAATATTATCCTGGCATAAAATTTGTAATGCCAAAAAAGAAACCCAAGGGTCGTGAGTTGACTACACATGAGAAGACAAGAAACAAAAAGATCAGTAGTAAGAGGATAAAAGTAGAGCACGCCATAGGTGTAATGAAGCGTTGGAAGGTAATGAAAGATTCCTATGATGGCACAATAGATGATTTTGAGTTAGATTTTTCAATTTGTACAGGGCATGCAAACTTTAAGCGGCTTTGGGATCCAAATAAAAAGCAATCAAGAATTGATTACTGAATGTTTAGTGTAATGTGCGCCATGATGGTGCACATTGTTTGGTAATGTTGTACTATTTTGACGTGCTGACTTTAGCTTTGTATTAATTTTAGTTATACTTTGGTAAAATTTTCAGTAACATTGCAATACCTACCACATATTTTCAAAATTTGAAAATCGATTATGCATAAGGTCTATTGTTGATTTTCGATGTATTGATTGTCCGTGAGTCTGACTTGATAAAGTCACAGTCACAGAACCAACCACCGTCCTTGGTCTGGGTGCCTACCCCATGGTTTGCATTGTCGTTGTCGGCCTGGTAATATGCAGACGTGTTCGGGTTACAATGGTCCGGGATTATGATTCCGTTTTCATCTCCCCATGGCCAGTTATCTCTGACTACTGCAATAGATACAGTGCAAGGAAGGCCGTTTGTGTGATCCTCCCCATATGAGCCACCAATCAACGGATCACAAAAGTCCGTAGTCGTACTACAGGATCCTTGGAACCTAGCATTGTCATACTCATACTTGATTTCTATTGGAAGACTCTGTCCAATCAAATCCCTGATGCCGGATTCAAGGTTTATTGATTCATCCTTGTCAACAGTTATGGTTAGCAGTCCGTTAGACGAGCCTATGTAGAGCTCCAACAATGGGAGTTCGCTCGCCAT
>JAPOPJ010000299.1 GCA_026712925.1 Nitrososphaerota archaeon | reverse complement strand
TTCGGACATTCCAGAACGCATAGCATAGATTTTTAGCGATTCTTTACTGTAATGTGCCTTTAACCGTAAATCGTTGTATCGTTGCCTTTGCTCAGGTGTAAGGCAACTGAAACAATACAAAACACCATCAAATTCAAAAAGCGGTGATTCTTGTCTTTGGCAACGTGAGCAGCCGTCAAAATAATTCATCAGATTAGCCTCCGCTGGTCATGTCGTTTATCTTTCTCGATTTCCATCAAACCCATTAATCCATCTAATTGCTGAGATGATAGAGATTCTATCCAACCCTCTAGTTTTTCATCTTGGATAACTGCCTGCATCTTTTGCTGAAATTCTGCGGCCTTTGCAGGGTCTTTAAGCATTTCCTGATATTCTGAGATTCTAATGCCCGCTTGTAGATATTGGGTAATGGCATCTGTTCTTGATCGGAATGAGCCCGTCTTGACATCATGCTCAATTTTTTCTAAGATTGTGACTGGTGTTCGAATGGTAATTGTGCCGTAAATCAATGTGCAATACCCGCCTTTTTTGCCATTCTGGTTTTGCCTACTACAATCATGAGATTATCTAGTTTTTTTGGCCGCCATCTTAGGTGTATCTCTACCGCATAATGGCAACCCTGACATAATAACTCAAACCTTGTCGGGTTTTTGGCTATGCATCTAGCCAAATGTCTTTGATATAGGACCTTACCATGTACTCCGTTGGCAAACTGTGAGTATTTTTTATCAGATTTTAGATAATACAAATGATGTACTACAAGACTAGACTTTTTACCACAGATAAAACATGACTTGCCAAGTTTGTCAAAGTTTTCTTTTTGGTATTTCTTTACAAGTGCGCCTGTTGCTTTCATTGTTTTACCTCCGCATTTGGCGCTGGTTCGACAGGTTCGGGTAAGTCAGGCAAGTCAGACAAGTCGGGTAAGAATGCACCAACCTCATAAATCCACTCTTTACCATCATCACTTATCTGAGAATAATGAACAAACGCATATTCTTTGTGTGTTGTAGTGGCCCGTGCATTGTTAATAGTGATGACACTTTCACGGCCTATCTTATCGCCAGGCCCTAGATTACTTTTACGAAGGCGTGGTGTCATCTCGCCCTCCGCAATAATATGATATGCACCGTCAACTTTTTGAATAAATTTGTATTTCATGCTTTTACCTCCGTGAGTGATTTTAGCATGTCGATTAGTTCATTTCGTAAATCATCATATTCTTTGTTTATTTTTTCCACTCGACTAATATCAAAATGGATAGTTGCGTCTGTGTACTCTTTTCCGAGATTGTAAACTGCTTCTAAGATGTCAACGATTTCTAACTGTATCATAATTTGCCCCCTGATTCTAATATGATTTTTGCCAATTCACGATTGATGCGGTATAGTGGCTTGCGTGTTGTAGTGTGATCAACACGTTCATGTTTTGACGATTCAACTAATCCGATCGCAACTAGTTCCGAAACTCTGGCATTAATACTAGTGAATTTAATCTTTAGCCCTTCTTGTTGACAAATGCTTAACAGTGTCTCTTTTGTTATCCAGTAATT
>JAPOPJ010000179.1 GCA_026712925.1 Nitrososphaerota archaeon | reverse complement strand
TTTCAAACATGGTTATTTTGTTTCTTGTGGCGATGTTTTTAGCTTTTGAAAATGGTAGTGGTCGGGTGTGGCCCGTACCCCTTTTTGGGGGATTGACAATGGCATTTATGCTGGCGGGGGTTGTAACTCTTCACATGTATGACAACGAACAAGAGGCTCGGCAAAAACCAGACCCAGACGGCTTCCCAGAATGGTAAGAACTCAAAGGCATGCTTTTGAAATTTAGGACTTTAGATTTGTGACAAGTGTATAATCATGCTAGATAATGCAGATTTGCGCAAAAAGTCTTGAACTTGTAGATCCACACCTCCAAAGTTAATATATCATCAAAAGAATATAAAGACGGCTCAGAGCAAAGCCCACTCATCATAAGGTGGTCTTCAGACAAAACTCGTAGAGAGTTGAGCCATTAATTTCATTATCGCCATTTCTTGTTTATTACTTATAGAGTAAACAAAATATAAACTTACTGTATAAGTAAATATTTTTATTATCATATATTTACAAACAGGATGTGGGAGTGATCAAAATCAACTCATACAAGTGTGAAAGATGTGCTCACCAATGGGTCACAAGACCATTTGACTCAGCGCCACCAAAAATGTGTGCTAGATGTAAGAGCATTTACTGGAACATACCCCCAAAGAAAAACAAAAAAAGATAACATGATAAGAACTGATGATAAATCTGTAGGGTGGGATTATAAAATCCCAGTAGGCAATGACCCTGCTCTATGCTCTAAACATGTGATGTATGATATGTGGTGATAGAATTAGGTATCCTCTATACACTTAAAACACAAAATTCACACACAGTTGTAAATGGCTATTCAGGAATTACACATCAAACAGCCAAAAGCAGAGTCATACAAGGGGATTTATTCTACTCACAAATACTGGTCCAAAAAACCACACAACATAATAAGACATTTCATCAAGACATATTCACAAAAAAACGACATCGTGATGGATCCATTTTGTGGCTCTGGAATATCAAACATAGAGGCCATCTTATCTGGTAGAAAGACAGTGGGAATAGATATCAATCCTGCTGCTATCTTTATCACTGAACAATTATTAGTAAAAGTGGAACCATCTGCACTAAAACAAGAGTTTCTTAGGATAAAAGACGAATGTGGTAAAAAAATCAACACATTATATAATATCAAAAGAGGCAAGATGGCATTTACTGCAACTCATTTTTTATATCATAATGGCAGTCCAGTTGAGGTCTGGTACAAAGACAAATATGGTAAAAAGATAGTTGAAACTCCAACGAAATCTGATATTAAACAGTTAAGAGCATTTTCTTATGACAAAATCAAAGAGTTTTACCCTACTGATGATTTGATTCCAAATTCCAGAATTAACACTAAAAAAGGAATGCGAGTATATGATCTATTTACCCCACGTAATCTACAAGCACTTGCCATATTACTCAATCATATAAACAAAATACGTGATAAAAAAACTAGAGATTTATTCAGATTTTGTTTTACTGCTTGTGTTGGACAGGCAAGTAAGATGGTATTTGTTATAAATCGTCGTGGAAAAACCACAAACAACATATAAGAAGGAAAAAAAGAGATAGGAAGTTGGGTCATTGGTTATTGGCTACCAAAAGAGAATTTTGAGATAAATGCGTGGAATTGTTTTGAAAATAGGTTTTCAAGACTCATCAAGGCAAAAGAAGAGCAATATGACCAAGATTTCAAAACTCAAAAATGTAAGAAATTTTCACATCTTGAGAATGATAATTTGCTTTTGATAAACTCTGATTGTTATGGGGTATTAAAGAGATTGGATGACAATTCCATTGATTATGTAATTACGGATCCACCACACGGAGACAGACAACCATATCTTGAACTCAGCATGCTGTGGAATACATGGTTGGGGTTTGAGTGTGACTTTGAAAATGAACTCGTGATAAGTAATGCCAAAACAAGAAATAAAAATGTTGAAAATTATAATAAACTTTTAATAAAAATCATATCACAAATAGAACGCGTTCTTAAACCCGGCAAATATTTTACTCTGATGTTCAATAGTCTGGATAACGCCACTTGGAAAAATCTCCAAAAAACACTATATGGTATGGATATGAATATTGTTGATATCGCTACAGTTGATTATTCAGCCACATCTGTTGTACAAGATAATAGGGATGTGGGTCTTAAAACAGACTTTGCATTCACGTTCAAAAAACACCAAAATAACAGAAAAGCTGGATACAGGCAGGTAGAGTTGGAGCATCTAAAAGAGATGACACATTCTTTAATGCAACAATACAGCAAAAGAAATGATCAAGCACGTCCGTATGAGATACTAAACTATACAGTTACATCTCTAATGAATGACAGAATTGTTTTTGATTTGGGAATAATTCTCAAATTATTAAAAAAAGACGTGCCGATACAATGAATGGTACCTTTGATGAACTATGTGACCTGTATGAAAGGGGCGCTTTTTCCCAAATTGAAAAATATGACAACGGTTTTGATTTTTTGTTATTGCGAGCAATGTCACGTCCTGCACTACTCAAAGAGTATGGTGAATATGCCGGTTTAGAAATACCAACAGATACAAAATCATCACATCTGTTTAAATTAATTTTTGAGCAATCATTCCCACAGGATATGGTAATGCGGTTCATAAACAACAAATTCTCACAGGAGAGAGAAGAAAGAAAGAGTAAAGAGAATTTTCTCTACACCCAACTTTATAAACTTGAAATCTTAGATTGGGGTGGATTATACCAGAACGCATTAGAACAGAATATTGTAAACAACTATGTCAAAAAAATCATGGATTTTGACGAATTAAACAAAAAAATTGATACAGAAATACACCCAAGCCTTGTCGGATATGTTAATAGTTCGTGGTACAACCACTGGTCATCAATTTTGATAGAAGACATGTTTAAAGATCACCAAATTATCATTCCTGCAATAGGAAAAGTCAAAGGTATTGATTTTTTCTGGAATGAAACGCCACTAGATCTCAAAGTGACATTTCTTCCTGTTGAGTATATGCAGATGATTAGGAGAAAAAACAACAAGTCCGAATTAAGCAGTATGAAATCTTTTGCAAAGGAGCATGATATTGACTTTGATAATGAAGCCACAAACAAAAATATCTTTAATGAACTTTTTAGGAAAATTTCTGAATCTCAAGCACCCGAAGCAATAGAATTTTTCACCGAATTTAAAAAAGAACGACTAGATATTGTTGAGGATGTGTTAAAAGAACCAAAAAAATTGGCAAAATGGCTTTATGAAAACCAAGGAGAAAAGAGATTTGATGCCTCAAATCGTTTTTATTTAATCCTTATAGATTCTAATAATTTAGAGCAGAGTTGGAAGTTAAAAAGAAACCGTGATGTGTTGCCAACAAAGATAACAGAATTTTTAAATGAGAAACAGAAAAACCAAGTAATAGAATTGGATTTTGAGTGGCGTGGAACACGATATACCACCAAGTGTTTTGTTCTCTTTATTATGATATGATTTGCAGGGACAATCAACCCCGTTGTTGGGCACACTTGTGTGAAAAATTTCCACCACGAATCGCCTAGGATCCGTATCAAATATCACAAATCATAGAGATGAATCAACCACAAATTTAGTCCCTGCCGACTTTGCCGTTTTGGTGGATGTTGATAATTTGGCATCATTGGGGCATGTGTGGGCTGGAACTGAATATGAGCGAAGTGATGATGTGATGTATGATGGTACTATTCCAGTAGGAAATGACCCAGCTCCCGGCTCTAGGCATGTGATGTATGATATATGGTGGGAGAGTTAGGTGGGGTTGGCTTATTTCTAAATAAAATTGTAAACTAGATTCTACAGTCCCAGGGAGGGGTTAAATGGAATCGTATAGTTTGTTAGCATGTCAGTACACGGATATGATAGAAAACGACATCCCACTCTGACTAACACTAGACAAGAAATAACAGAATATTTGAGTTTGGTCTCATTTCTGACACACATAAATAAAGTAAAAAACAAGAACAGATACGACTAAATTAAGAATGTCTTCCTATCAAAAATTGCAAAAGCTAGTTCAAACTCAAAATCACTCAGAACTACCATTCCCAAAGTAGAATACTTTGATCTTGATGTTTTGATCTGGGATGTAAAAGAAAATCACCTCACAGTCAAAAAATGGAATGGGTATTAGTATGAAAACACCTCAGACAATAGAATTTGGTGACTTACAAACTCCGTACATGCTGTCGTTGCAAGATTGTAAAAAAATCTCCGAATATGTTAACCCCAAGTCAATTGTAGAGCCCACATGCGGCACCGGTTCGTTTCTCAAGTCGGCATCGACTGTTTTTCCGTCCGGTAATCTTTTGGGCTTTGATGTTAATCCATACTACGTCGATTTGTGCAAGACCATTGACGGAGCCAAAGTGTATTGTGTAAACTTTTTTTGAACAAAATTGGCCCGATTTGTTAGATAGGCTTTGTGATCCTATCCTTGTCATAGGGAATCCACCGTGGGTGACTAATTCTACTATTGGTGCACTGAATGATAAAAATCTGCCCACCAAATCAAACTTCAAACAACTATCTGGCCTTGATGCCCTGACTGGAAAAAGCAATTTTGACATATCAGAATGGATGCTAATTCATCTCTTGAAACATCTCACTGGTCACCACGCTGTACTTGCAATGTTATGTAAAACATCGGTTGCTCGTAAAGTGCTTCACTATTCTTGGGCAAAAAACTTTAGCATTTTAAAATCTTCAATTTATTCTATTGACGCGTTCAAACACTTTGGTGTTGCCGTTGATGCATGCCTCCTAGTGATCATTCTCCAACCAAATGCAACATCCAACGAGTGTACTGTTTATTCTAACCTTGATGCAGTAGACGGCATGTCTGCGATTGGGCTTCGCGATGGGTGTCTAATTGCGGATTTGAAACTGTATGTCTCCTATGATCATTTGTCTGGCACATCGTCACTACGGTGGAGATCTGGCATAAAGCACGATTGCGCCAGAGTTATGGAATTGCGGCGTACGGAGGATGGTTTTGTAAACAAATTGGGCGAACATCCTGAGCTTGAATCGACATATATTTACCCATTCTTTAAAAGTTCCCATCTTGCAAATACAAATACAGCATCTCCTCACTATGTGATTGTCACGCAGCAGTTAGTGGGAGAGGATACCGCCCCAATAAAGAAATGCGCTCCCAAAACTTGGAGTTATTTACAATCTCATAAGAAATTCTTTGAGAGACGTGCTAGCACAGTTTATAAAAACAAACCGTCTTTCTCCATATTCGGTGTTGGGAAGTACAGCTTTGCATCATGGAAGGTAGCGATTTCTGGATTCTATAAGAGGCTCAACTTTTGTTGTGTTGGGCCAGTTGATGGCAAGCCTACAATACTTGATGACACATGTTACTTCATGCCTTGTCAATCCAGGCACGACGCTGTTGCATTAACCAAACTTCTTAACTCAGAATCATCCAAACAGTTCTTTGCCTCGCGTGTTTTTTGGGATACAAAAAGACCCATAACGGCGCACCTTCTTTCAAATTTGAATTTAGAAAAGCTGGCTACAGAGGCTGGCATGTTGCTGACCCATAAGAAGGGCATTGTATCTGTAAAAAATGTGTCACGGCTGGAGTAGATTTGTACTTAAATAGTTCAAAGTTTGCGGTATTATTGGATATGACTGGCAACATGAAGACAATTAGTATGGAAAAACAATCATTTGATGGCTACTATGTGGGAACGGGCATAGAATATCCTGGAATCGTAGTATGGGGGGATAGTGATGAAGAACTGATGAATCGATTCAAAGCTGCAATTCCTGCATATGAAAAAGCCTTACAAAAGTATGGTATAGAGAACAAACCAAATGAAACACCTAGTATAGAGGTAATCTCTGTTGATATAGAGGAAATGGGCAAGTAATTACAGCGTGTTTATATCTCCATATTTTCATCATATCTGTTGAATATTCAAGTCGCATCAGACAAAGACGAGATCATATCCCTTTGTGAAATGATATGTCCAAATGGGAACACTATATCGAGGATACATTTGACTCTTGGCTTGCAGAAAAAACCTGTATGTTATGTACGAGTCTGAAAAGATTGTAGGTGTTGAGTGTATATCAGTTGAATCTGGTCAAGGATGGATTGAAGGTATGCGTATTCATCCAGATTTTGTAAGGTGTGGGTACGCAACCGAATTGAAAAGATATGCAGAGCATTTGGTAAGTGACAAAGGCGGTGATGTGATACGCGCATTTGTTAATATCCACAATGTACCATCCCTGAATCTATCAAAAAAATCATACTATGAAATAGGAAATATTTGGAATTGGTATGAATTACATCATTATGATAACGGCAGATATGAAAAACGCACCGTAGAGAGGAAACCATACTCACAATATGTTGATTCGTGGCGACTATACGATATAAAAGATGATATCCATGTCACATCTATTGATGATACCATATTCACTATACTCCCATCAAAACACTTTGCAAATACTATTTTGGTGACTATTCTAAAAACAAGTGACTTGACAGGATTTGCCTCATATATGGCAGAAGTTGTGATTCCGGTGGTAAAGGCTAGTGTTGTAATCAGTCTGAGATGTTATGCTACCGTTTTTGTGTTTGGGTCTAATTTACCGTGTGTGTGAACAAGTCTGCGTTGAGTAGTGACTTCCTAACAGATAACGCATTGAGTCTTTCCATGAGTTATTTATGGGATACCAATACGTCGAGTTTTCTGGTAGTCTTTGATTCGCCAATTTGAAATTTTTTCATTGCCTTATCAACTGCCAGTTCCACTTCCTTCCTGTTGGGTTTATCCATCCATCTCATCATCTGACTGATTGACATGGTTTTGATTTTTTCTGGATCCTTACTTACCTTGGCTTTACCCTCTACTACCGCTATTGCAATATTCTCAAGTACTGTGGTCATCCTTTCTTAAACACCACCTTATATCTGGGTATCCTCTCCCTTATAGCTTTCCTTTCGTCTTCACTCATGTCATAATCCATCACGGTTGCAACCCCATCAAAGATTTGTGACATATCACGGTTTTTCAGTCTATACTCATCTTCCTGGATATAGTTTAATCCCTGTGTGGTGAATTTCGAAAAGTCATCACCCTCCTTAAACACACTGTAATTGATATCATACATGCCATCTGTATTCTTTGGGACTCTTAATAGAATCATGGTATTGTCCGCATCACTGCCAGACTTGAAAAACCTTGCCGATTCATTATAATCGATCGACCAAGATTGGTCTTTCCCCTGTCCCTCTTCGATTCCCTCACCGGCATTCTCCAACTCGGTTATATTCATACCTCTCCAAAGATAGTCTGCTTCATCAAAGTTTTTCTTTCTTACTTCATTGAGTTC
>JAPOPJ010000264.1 GCA_026712925.1 Nitrososphaerota archaeon | reverse complement strand
TTGCACAGACTCCACTCTCATAGTTAATTGACAAATCCATCAGATCAAGTACTGCTCGGTTTGTCTTTTCTAGACCCATATATGTCTCCAAGTATTTCTCTGTCACGCCTAGTTCAGCCGCAAATCCTAACCAAGGAGTAATATGATCAAACTCTTCTTGCTGGTTTTCACGCAATTCCTCCAAAACCTTCTGCGGTGCTTGTTCTATAATAGGAATCATGAGTAGTGGAACAGTCTTTACCAGCTGAAAATACTCCATGGAATATCCTGCCAGTGACTCTTTTGTCAGATTACCAGCAGACCACATTTCATAAAATGGGTGTTTTAGCAGGCTACGCTCTTCAATCATTTCATCTATCTTTTGCACCAGTTTACTCATGAAAATACCCACAAATGCCAATAAAAAAATCTTTGCCACATCAGCCAACCACGATACATACAATCCTACCTGATGTGATTCCACACCACACATCAAACATCAAACATCATACACCAAGCATCATACACCAAGCATCATACACCAAACACCACACTAGACAGTACCAAAAGATTTTATGGTCAAAATGAAGCGTTCAAGCAGGCTCCTGTGGTGTAGACCGGTCAAGCATACTGCCCTTTCAAGGCAGTGATCTCGGGTTCAAATCCCGACGGGAGCATCACTTATCATACTCTTAAATCTCAACTAGAACATCACTACTCCAATACCCAAATGCACCACCACATACACCAGAGACGATCACCAAGATTTAATTAGTAATGATAAAACTTTGCACATTAGGCAATCTTGGACAGGAAAAATATTGAAATTAATCCCTTGCTTGAGACCTATGGAAGATATATTGAAAAAATCAACCATGCCCTAGAAAAAGAATTATCACTATACTCTGAATCAGAATTTATCGAACCCATAAAATACTCCCTAGATGGAGGCAAGAGAATCAGACCTGTAATACTAGTTCTAGCAGCTGAAAGTGTTGGCAAATCAGATGATAACACATATGCTGCTGCGTGTGCAGTAGAATTTTTACACATGGAATCAATCATTCATGATGATATAATTGATAATGAAACCGTGAGAAGACAAAAGGACCCATTTCACATAAAATATGGCTACAACACCAGTGTCCTTACAGGTGACTTTGTTTTGGGACTAATCCTTGCAATATGCTCAAGACTTAACAACCCGCGGATCACCAAAGACCTTGCAACAACTGCCATGCTAATGAGTGAAGGTGAAATGATAGAAGGTAGACTAGAGACAAGCGAGGATGTCACATTTGATGATTATCTCAAAGTTATAGAATACAAGACAGCTACTGCATTTGAGGTAGCAGCTAGAACAGGGGCAATCATAAGTAATGGCACAGAAGACCAAATCGAGGCACTTACTGATTATGGAAGAAATATAGGCATTGCATACCAAATAAGAGACGACTTACTAGACTGGAAAAACGAAGACAAGCTCTTCAATTTGCTGATAAAAAAGAGTTCAGACCCAAGAGATGTCTTTAACAAGATGGAGGAATTGCTTAAAGAATACTCTGATAAAGCAGGAGCAAGTCTTAGAAAAATAGTTGACAACGAACCCAAAATCAATTTGGAAAACTTGATAAAATTCACATCATTTAAGAAATGAATATTAAATTATTTCTGGCACGATTCAAATTGAATTTCTAATTTGCAAATCTAGTTTGCAAGTATAATTTGTTAGTATAGTGTAACAGTTCATCAATACTCCTGTAAACACAAACATGCATTATTTCCCCCATCACAAACGATCTTGGAGTGTGAACAGATACTATCTAGTTTAAGGCATAGATATACTAATTGTCGGAGATGCAAACTCTACAAATTGTATAATCAAATCTGGATACACTCCTAGTCCTACCATGAATATTATTGAAAATATCATTACTGCAATTACTGACTTTGGCTCAGATATCCGCTTTTCACGCTCACCTTCAAAGTACATTCTTCTCATAATCCAACCATAATATGCAAGAGATAGCGCACTATTCAAGACACCAGCTATTGCAAGCCACGGTGCCCACCAGACAGAACTAGTAGCATCAAGGGCACCACCAAACAACATTAGCTTGCTCCAAAATCCATTAAGCGGCGGAACACCTGCAAGTGCCAACAATGATATAACCAAGCCTAGAGATGTGATGGGCATTTTACGTCCCAATCCTTTGAGTTTATCTAGATTAGTCACTGCAAGTGTAGTGACTAGCGCACCTACTGCCACAAATGCTGCGCCCTTCATTACTGCATGGTTTAGTATGTGATACATCGAGCCCTGTACTCCCATTGATGAGAACGGTGCTATTGCAAGCCCTATGAGGATATACCCTGCATGCCCTATACTAGAATAAGCAAGCATTCTGGTAAGATTCTTTTGCATTATAGCTGCTACATTTCCTATAGTCATCGTCATTATAGCAATCACCCCAAGTGCTAGTGTCCAGTCAAGGTTTAATGCTACCATACCTAATAGTACGACTCGAATTAACGCTGCAAATCCAGCCTTTTTAGTACCAGCTGCAAGCAGTGTTGTAATTGGTGTAGGTGC
>JAPOPJ010000245.1 GCA_026712925.1 Nitrososphaerota archaeon | reverse complement strand
TCAAACAAGATTCGGCGATAGATAAAATTCAAATCAGTAACAAGTGGATTGTACCTGTACTACGTGACTTGTTAGAGCGTGACGGGGATGCGATAGACTATGCTAGTTTGAGTGTGAGGCATTTGGGAAACATTTTGGAAAGTGTTATGGAGTTTACTATTCAACAAGCAACTGAAGATGTCATGTTGCTTGTCAAGGGAGGGAAAATAACCCAAGTAAAGACCTCAAAGGAATCAAATTATACCTACAAGAAAAATGATTTGTATTTAGCATCAAAGGGTGGAGTTGCGATACGAAAGAGTACTGCTAGTTATTATACCCCAGATGAGATAGTCAAGTTTCTTGTGAATCGTGGCCTTGAACCAATACTTGCAGACAGATCTGCAAAAATCACAAAAGATGTAAAATTATTCAAGAAAAAAAATAGTAATGAAAACCGCAAAAGATGTATGGATAGACTGCTAGATATACAGATACTTGATCCCACTATGGGGAGTGGTCATTTCCTTGTAGAGGCACTCAACCGTCTGACTTTATGGACAACAGAAATACTCCAGAAACATCCAGCACACCCATTAATTGAAGAATTGGAAGAGGATAGAAATTCCATACTAGATGAGCAAGAGAAAAAAGATATCAAAATTGATGCAAACCTTCTGACACATGACGTACTGTTAAAGCGAAAAATTATGAAACGGTGCATATTTGGCGTTGACCTGAACCCGATGGCAGTAGAAATTTCAAAGCTTGCATTGTGGCTTGATTCTTTTGCCATAGGGGTACCACTAACTTACATGGATCATCACATAAAGGCAGGTGATTCCACAATTGGGATGTTTTTGGAGGACTTGGAAGATAAGAAAAACCAAAGTCTTGATGACTATATGCCTAGTGATGAATCAAACCAACTTTTGGAGAGTGTCTCATCAAACTCGGATGTTACAATATCTGAGGTACACCAAAGTGAGGGCAGATACAGAGAATATACAAAATCAGTATCAAATACGAAGAGAATCCTTGATGCACTTACTGCATCCAAGATTGACGGTACCATAATTCCAAAAAAATCTGGCCTAGAGTTTATTCACAGGTTTGCCACATATGGTAAAAAAGAAGACAAACCACTAAAAATTGCTCGTGGAAAGGTAGTGGAGCTTTTCAAAAGACGACGGTTCTTTCACTGGGAGCTTGAAATGCGTGATGCCTTTACTGATTCTAGGCGCGGTTTTGATGTGATATTGGGGAATCCGCCTTGGGATAAATCAAAACCAAGCGATAATGAGTTTTTCACACCATACTATCCAGCATTTCGGTCACTAACACCCAACACAAAAAAGAAAGAAGTTATGGACATTATTTTAAAAAGTAAAGATATAAAGTCACAATATGATTTCTATCTGGAACAGTTCAAGGAAAAAAGCAGTTTTTACACTATGTATGATAAACAAGGAAGTGGCGATAAAGAACTCTCAAAATTAATCCTTGAGAGATCTCTGAATCTTTTGGCAAAAGATGGGATTTTATCCATGGTGGTGCCCTCTCAGATTCTTTCATCAGCCGGTTCGGCAGATATTAGAAAAGAGATACTAGACAGGGACATAGCTCAGATTTATGTTTTTGAGAATAGAAAGAAAATCTTTGATATTCATAGTTCATGGCGCTTTATGTTATTAACACTAAAAAACTCAATAGGTCAAGACAAGTTTCCAGTAGGGTTTTATCTTCATCATCTTTCATCACTACAAGATTCCAGCAAAGAAAAAGAAAAGTTTGGAGAACATTCCAAGGAAGAAATAAAAAAAATGTTTCCAGAGTCATTCATAATCCCTGAAGGAACAAACAATTTTTTATCTAAAATGTTTAAACATCCAAAACTCGGCGATGGTTTTGGAAATGGTCTAGCCATATCATTTTCTAGTGGATTTCACAAAACAGGTGATTCTGATCTGCTTAAAGATGATGGAAAAGGTTGGCTAATTCATGAGGGAAAAACAATCCATCAATACAATCATTTGTGGTCTAAACCACAATTTACAGCACGTCAGAGGGTCGGATTGGAGCGTGAGGACAAGCCAAAGTATGGTGGACTGCACATGGAATTTTATGATTCATATCGT
>JAPOPJ010000263.1 GCA_026712925.1 Nitrososphaerota archaeon | reverse complement strand
GTGTGTCATTAGATTGTATCTTACCTGCTCCAGTTGGTCTGTTTGGGTCTGTTATATCTATTATCTGAATGCCACCTTCATTTGTTGATTTTTGTATCACTACAGCATAGTGTTTATTTCCTATGGAATAGACATCTACTGCATGGGCACCATCTAACAAAAGGTTTGCCGTATCAGTTAACTGGCCTGTAGCACTTGGACTGTTTGGGGTTGTTATGTTTAGTATTTGAATGCCATTATCATGTGTTGATGTAACTACAGCATAGTGATTATTTCCTTTGGAATAGTGGGCAACATCAGAGGGACTTTGAAGTGCCAAACTGCCATTGTCTTGAATCTGACTTACAAACGATGGTTTAGTAGATGGGGCGGGGAGATTTAATATATTCACGCGGCCTGCTCCACTACCGCCTTCTGTAATTGTACCAGTTGACTTGTTTGCAGTAATTACTGCATAGGTCCCTGTTGCAGTTGAATATGTGGCAAGGCCACTTGGGTCAAGTAGTCTTGTTGTATCTATTCTGTGCTCTCCAAAGGCTAACGCGTTACCATTGATAGAATACAACTGAATTGCCTTAGATGCTTCATAAATTATAGCTACGTAGGTAGTTCCACTTAACACATATTTGTCAATATCTGTGACTTTACCAATATTTCGAACACCGGCGTGATTATTAGGCTGCAAACTATCTGGGTTTGTGACTGTAATTAGATGTGTGCCCTCACTACCAGCTACTGCTACATAATAATTCCCTCCTACATTGATGGGTTCCAAGTCATATGGATTTGCAGTTCTCCGACGTTCACCGTCCATGTCGCCTGCGTCGCCGTCGCCGAGTATGCCGCGTTTAATGAAGCCCACTCCTGCTTCTGCAAAGGATTCCTGAATTGCACCGCTATATGTTAATATTAAAATTGCCGCAGCTAGTCCTACTATGCCAAAAATGGGGGGGATCTAACTTTTCCTATCAATATGCTTGATGTAATGACGCATATATTAAAAAAGTTTTGAATTAGTCTTTACAATAATGTGGGTGAATGTGATCTAAGTTTGTCACATACCAATTGATTCTATATGGAAATAAAACAGAGACCTGTGCTAGGAGAATTAAAAACATCAAGAGTATTTATGCCACATGTAAACAACGCAGTATAAATTTTGGTAGTTGTTGCAAGATTGTATGTTAGGCAAGGCAAAATCAATTCCAACTCATGCCAAACCAATCATGGCAGTTTGGGGGTACAATATCACACATATCTATGGTTATATCATTACATTCTGAAATTCAGACAATTGACATCCAAAATTACCAGTTACAGGCAAAATTACCAGATATAATCAGAAATATCACCAACTTTTTGAATCCGATCAGTTACAACTATTTGGCTTTTTCGAACGTTACTTGCATCCTTCTCAGCTTAACTTCATAATGCCGTCGTCTAGCCTCCTGTAGTTTCTTCAGCGTCGATGTTTCGCCCTTTTTACCGCAGTAGATCCGCACATGTTTGCTACCGTCCCAGTAGCCGTATGTCAGGTAGGTGTTATCTCCCTGTATTTTTTCTGATATGGCCATGGTTTTTCTTCACCGTGCTGTTATTTATACATTAAAATTATAATGTATGGCCATATATTTAGCTGATGCGTATGGTAAGCGTGGGCATGGAATCTCGTGCTGAGCTATCTGGCTGTCATCCAGATGGTCGGGGTTGGAATCCCCGCAAGTCCACTATTGCTCCTTTGGGAGCAATATTTTTATTATTAACCGACTTGTCCAAGTCGGATGACAGCCAGATCAGTGTTCGTGTCGTTCCGGCCGGACGCTGTCCTTTTCATGTTATACTCACAGTAACCCTTCTCCTGATGTTGCATAACAAAAATCGTACTTGTTCACCAGTTCTTGGAATTGTATCTGTCTGAACCCACCCCGTTTATGGTGGTAGATACCATCTTTCACAATATAGTCTAGTAAAACGATTTATCATTTGGTTTAACAACACTTTGAGAATAATATTATAAACATGCCTGCCAGTATTTTTTCTCAGTCCGAACCAAACGTTTGCAAGTATGAGTGATACGGCATACAACAATAACTGGACTGCGGATCTTTACTGTTTGTCATGGGTCTGATTGATTTTGCATATCTGTATCCTATCTCAATTTCTCGACGTTTTCTGTACTCTTTTGGAATGTAGGTTAAATTCTTCACCAAACTCGGTGCTTTTGTTAATTCAAGTCCTTGACCTAGATATGTCCGTCTTGAATGGCAAATTTGAGGCGCTTTGGATTATATGGTATTTTCAAAAGTGTTTTGGTGTATAGTGTGTGCCCTTTTTGCCGTGTTTGATGTTGTGGATATGATAAAATATTTGACATCTCTTGGCCAACCAAGATCTGAATTTGGTAAAGAATCCTATTGGATACTCTGACCGTCACTTACTTGAATGAATGCCAGATAGTGATCTGCATGCTGTATGTACATGGAACCCACATAGCCAGAAGGTACGGATTCACCATCAAATGTAAGTGTGGTGACAAATACGTTTGTATTCTGCCCGTCAATACGTGCTACTGTTTCTCTGCTTGGG
>JAPOPJ010000260.1 GCA_026712925.1 Nitrososphaerota archaeon | reverse complement strand
TGTATCTGGACCTTCCTTGGTGTGATGTTTTGATGTATCATTAGGTTTGGAATCATGTTTTGATTTGGTGTTTGGTTTTTTCTTTGTCTCTTTTGATTTTGCATCAGATTTTGATATATCCTTTGCTGATTTGACATCATTTCTTTGCGGTTTTGGTACATCCTTTTGCTTTTTTGGCTTTTCTTTTTTTAACTCAAATTCTGGTATGTACTTGTCTTTTATGGCTATTCTAATTCTAATACCAATCAAACCCATCGGTGTTTTAACATGTGCTATATCTTCATCTACAATTACCTCTGCATGGTGTCCAGCCCTTGGAAGTATGCCTGCTGTATGCTTTTCAAAGGCAGAACGATCACCTCGAAGCTTTCCTGAAATTGTAATTTGCGCACCCATTGCACCACCATCCATTATCTGCTTTAGTGTCCACATGGTAGCACGTCTAAATGCAGTCCCGCGCTCAATATGTGATGACATTCTATTACACATTACACTAGGGGATAATTCTGGTTTGTTTATCTCTACTACTGTAATTTGTGGATTTTTTAATTTATAATCTGTTTCAAGTTTTTCAGTCAACTCTCTAATTCCTGCACCCTTTCTTCCAATTACAATTCCCGGTCTTGTCACAAATAGTGATACCTTTGCACCCATTGGGTTTTTGGCAATTTCAGCATGTGAGAATCCAGCATCTTTTATTGTTTCCCGGAGATAATCCTTGAGGAGCATCATGTCATATTTATCTTTGATTACATTTTTGACTGCTGACATTTCATACCTCCGTTGCCACTAGTTCAATATGTGTCCGTACATTATTTTTTGGCGATGCTCTTCCCATTGCTCTTGGGGTGAATCTCTTTACTAGCACACCTTTATGCACTGTAGCATTTATGATTTTTAATCTATCCATATCCATTCCCTTGTAATCTGCATTTGACTCTAGTCCTTCAATTGCCTTGATGAATACGGCTGCTGTCTTTTGTGGGTATCTGCCTGCCATTACTCCGGGGTCTGCTTTGTGCCCTACTTGTTTGTTATATCTTGCAAACGGAACTGCTCGCTGTTTATTTATCACTGCCTGTAGGTAATCTCTTGCACTATCTAGAGATAGCCCCTTTACTGATACTGCTACCTCGCGGGCATGTTTGTGGGAGACATCTACTTCTCTAACTGAGACTCGTACATGCTTTGCAGGGTCATAACCTTGAAATGCATAGCCGAATCTTCCCATCTTCATCACTTTAATGGCACATACAGGCTTGATCTTGATGCACCTACACCTGGTGCACCGTGTGATACCTTTTTGTTTGTTATTACATATTCTCCTAGATAGTGGCCAATCATTTCAGTTCTGATATTAACTGGCACAAATTCTTTTCCAGAAAAAACATTTACTGTAACGCCGGTCATGTTTGGCAAAATGATTAAATCTCGAAGGTGTGTCTTTATGGGGGTTTTCAAATTTCCGGCTCTGGCTTGTTTTATCTCTGCAATTAATTTTCTCTTTCCATCTGTAATTCCGCGTGTAAGGGAACGACGTTGTCTTGAATTAAATGTCTCAAATAATCTATCCATTGACATTCCCTCTAGTTCCTCTTTTGGGATTCCTCGATATATGAACTCCTTAACCAGTGTGATTCACCATTTCCTGTATTGTTGAAATTTTACAGTCCATATTATAGCATTCCTATTTGCCTTGCAAGGTCATTTGCCTTTTCCACATTTTCAAACTTTACAAAAGCTTTCTTTCCTCTGATGGTTATTGCAGTATTTACTTTGGTTACCTTTTGTTCATATAATAGTTCTATTGCCTGTATGATTTCAGGTTTGTTAGCTGCCCTATCTACAATAAAGCACAGTTTCCCCTCATGTTCGACCATAATTGATGTCTTTTCTGTACTGTATGGCTCTAGGATTATTTTATTTGCTTGGTGTACGTTCATGATATGATCCCCGTCTTTGCCATTATATCTAGATGTGTTGATTTTATCTCTCCTAGCTGTGTTAATGCTGATATTGTATATACGGTTAACCTGATTGGGTCTGACCCTGGTGCTAAATCAAGCACACTCAACTCACTAACTGATTTTGCCTCAACACCGGGAATTGAGCCGCATGCTCTACTTAGTGTGGATTCACCCCCTGTTACAAACAAGACACTCTTTCCAATCTTTTTACTCCTTCCTCTGAGGGATGATTTGCCTGTTCGGGGTTTTCTAGACTCTAGTCTTTTTACATCATCAGATAGTTTTAGCGAGTCTAGAATTGTTATCATTTCATCTGCTTTGCTGATTTTCTCCACATCATCTGATATTATGATGGGAAATGATTCTATATCATTTATTTTATGCCCCCTAGATTCTATTAATTTTTTAGATTTTGTAGCTGCTACTGCTGAGCAAAATGCCAGCTTGTTTTCTTTTTTGTTTAGTTTTTTTCCAATTACCTTATCTACTATAGGTGGATGAGCTTGCCTGCCTCCTCTAACTGAAGCAACACCGCCGGCTTGTCCTTGTCTTCCGCCACCGCCGCCACGCATCTTTGCAATTCTTGCTCTATGTTGGCCTGTAGGTGGATCATTTGACCTTGCAACTACATCCATACCTGCTGTTGGATGTCGTCCTTGTGGCTGGAATTTGTGTGAGTTTAGATTGGTAAATGCTTTATGGATTAAATCTCTTCTATAGGGAGTTGAAAATACTGGTGGGAGTTCTATCTCGCCGTCTTTCTCACCATATATGGATAATGTGGGTACCTTCAAAGTACCACCTCTAGTATGTTGGGCTTTGATATTTTTGCAGGTGCATTTCTAATTTGACTGCGCATTTTTATCAATCTTTTGTATGTGCCTGGGACTGAGCCTTTTAGTATGATGTAATCTCCCCTTACTTCTCCAAAGTGTTTATACCCGCCATCGGGATTTATCTTGATTTTATCATTATCTGTATTTCCCATGAGCATTATTCTTTTATCGTATTCAATTCTCTGATGAAATCCCATCTGTCCTGCTCTGGGAACTGTATACATTACATACTGTGGGGATATGGGGCCAAGTGATCCAAGCTCTCTAACTGTTTTTCTTGATTTATGTTGTTTCTTTTTTGCACCATATCTTTGAATTACACCTTGCCAGCCCTTACCTTTAGTTATGGCCGCAACATCTACAGTTGCACCTGTCTCAAATATTTGATTAATGTTTAATTCTCTACCAAGCATCTCTTTTACGTGCTCAAACTGTGATGGTATGTCACCGCCACTTACCATTGCCTCAAATATGTATGGCTTTTTTTGTTCTAGTCCTGCGGCTCTTGGAGATACTGCAACTATGGCAAATATCTCTACAATTCTTTTCAAGCTCTTTTCTGCTTTTTCTAGTGCCCCGGGTTTGCTTTTAATTTTTATTTCCTTTGCAATCTTTTTTGGCACATCTTCGGCATATACGTCAAACTCTGCATGGTGTCCGTCATAATTTTTTGAATACCCTCTAATTCCAAGTACTAGAACCGGTGGTGTTACCAGAACTGTTCCTAGACTGACTAGCTGCTTTCCAGCATTTGGTGTCTTTGAGCGATCATCAATACTAACTATTTGCACGCATCCTGCCTTGAATCCGCAGTGTGCTAGAATTTTTGGCTCTACACTATTTGATTTTGGCCATGCGCGAATCCTTGCCTCCATGCTTTTGGCACGTCCTCTTGGAAGATATGCAAGGCTTCCCCTTCTTGGCTGACCGTGTTTTCTGTGTCCCATTGATAAATCCTAAGCAAAATTACCTACTTTATAAACTAATGTTAGTGTCGTTAACTAGATCATATTATGTGGTTAACCACACCCAATACATCTGTAGTGTATGTTCACGTTACAAGTTAGCTTGCAAATAGGTGAGAATAATGCGTCCTGATTTTGTATCTACAGGAGTATGGTGTGAACAGTTAATCAGAATAAATTGGTTGCTCAGACGTTGATTTTATCTTCTAGTTTTGTTACTCGTTTATCTAAATTATCTGTTTCTTTGTAACGTATTTCGTTGCTTTTACCAGCAGCTTCTAGCATTTCAAACATATCGGGGATCATGTCAGTACTTTCCTTCATTTTCTTTACGGTATCTTGTAATGTGTCAAGTCTGTCACATGTGATTTTGGCCTGTTTTTCTAGGTTACCCAGCCTAACATCTTGGCTATCTAGTTTAACTTCTAGGTTACCCAGCCTAACATCTTGGCTATCTAGTTTAACTTCTAGGTTACCCATCCTAACATCTAGGCCTTTAACTGCACCAATCAGTTCGTTTGCCCACGACGGCTTGTCTTCATTCATATATTATCTTTATAAACAATGTTTATAAATTAGATCTTGTGCAAAAACTTGACATATTGGCAATCATGCTGAGAAATATGTGGTAGGCACACTACGGCCATACTGCATTGTAATCATATCTAATCATGTCTGCATCAGTGATATTACGTGAAAGCATATTCTTAACTG
>JAPOPJ010000258.1 GCA_026712925.1 Nitrososphaerota archaeon | reverse complement strand
TGATGCAGTAATTATGCCAACAATTTTCTGGTTTTTTGAGACTAGAATACACTTTGAGTATTGAATAAGTGGTACCAAGACACTTGCAGGTGTTTCATAATCTACAACCGGTGGTGCGTGGTCCATTGCCTCAGATAGTCTGGCAGTCTTTAGTCCTACTTTGTCATCAGCAAGACACTTTATAATACCATCTTCAGATATTAACCCTGCAAGGTCCCTTCCCTCAAAGACTGGAATCTGGCTAATTGATGTTTGGCGCATCTTTTTTATCGCATCATGTAAAGTATCAGATGGGGCTAGTTTTATGATATACTTGCTACAAAAGTCACCTGCCTTGTGAGGTGATGAGTGGCTTTCTAGACCTGCAAGGCTATCAAAGATTTTCTTTGCAGTATCATAGCTTGGCTTGCTTCTGCCAGACTCTATTTGATTTATCATAGATGTGCTTACACCTGTCATGGAGGCAAGTTTTTTCTGCGTAATGCCTACTTTTTTTCTTATCTGTCTTATAGAATCTAGTCTGGGAAGCATAATATCATATAATAAAATGGCATCTTTTAAAAATCATTAATTTAGATGTATGATTTGTGATTTAGTGTCATTTCCTTATTGCAGCTTGAGCAGCCGCTACTATTGCTATTGGAATACGATGCGGTGATGCACTAACATAACTAAGCCCCGAGTCGTGGCAAAATAAAATAGAGTTTGGATCACCACCGTGCTCGCCGCATATACCTATCTCCATTTTAGGCCTTGCCTTTCTACCACGAGATATTGCAATCTCCATCAGACCACCTACACCGCCTACATCAATTGACTGGAATGGGTTTCTTCCGAGTATCTCTTTTTCTAGATATTCTGGGAGGAATTTTCCCTCTACATCTTCTCTGCTAAAACTAAATGTACCCTGAGTTAGATCGTTTGTGCCAAAGCTGAAAAACTCGGCCGTGCTTGCAAGTTCATCTGCTGTTACTGCCGCCCTTACTACCTCAATCATGGTACCAAAGTTGACTCGTAGTTTGGTGTTGTATTTTTTCTGAATCTCTTTTTTTATGGCATCGTATATCTTTTTGATATGAACTAATTCAGATAGACTACTTACCTGTGGAATCATTATCTGTGGACGGGCATCTACATTCTTTCCTGCAAGAAATGCAGCTGCCTCAAATACTGCTCTTATCTGCATCTCATAAATTTCCGGGTACGTGATTCCAACCCTTACACCTCTATGACCCATCATGGGGTTAATTTCTGCTAACTCTCTTGCACGCTTTAGAATTTTTTTTGCGCTTGCTGCCTCTTTTGTAGATTTTTTTTGCTCTAGTGTACGAATTTTTCCTGCAAGTTCTTCTGGGTCTGGCAAAAATTCATGCAATGGTGGATCAAGAAGCCGTATAGTTACAGGGTATCCCTCCATAGCCTTTAGAATCTTGACAAAGTCACTCTTTTGCAGCTTTCCAAGCTTTGTAAGTACACGTTTTCTGTCGGTAATGGTTTCTGCCATTATCATTTCCACAAACAAGCCTATTCTATCCCGGCCATTAAACATCCTCTCAGTCCTGCAAAGTCCAATGCCATGTCCACCTACACTTCTTGCAAACTTTGCACCCTCTGGCGTATCTGCATTTGCCCGGACACCAATCTTTTTTGCCTTTTGTGCCCACTCTAGAATGGTTTTAAAATCAGTTGTGATTCTAGGCTCAATTGTAGGAACATCGCCTAGATACACTGCTCCATTACTGCCATCAATAGTTATCATATCACCTTCCTTGACAGTCTTGCCGTTTGCAGTGCATGTGTTTGTTTGATAGTCAATTTTAAGATCAGAGCATCCTACAATACAGGGCTTGCCCATTCCTCGTGCAACTACTGCGGCATGTGATGTCTTGCCACCTCTGCTGGTAAGTATTCCGGCAGACTCAAAAAATGCTGGAACATCCTCAGGCTTTGTCTCCTCTCGGATTAGTATGACTCTTTTTCCAGCTTCACCTAGTTCAGTTGCCTTTTTTACATCAAATATTGCAATACCACCCGCTGCACCGGGTGATGCTGCAATACCATTTACAAGTGTGTAGTGTGACTTTGTAGCTACGGGATCAATTGTCCTGTGGAGTAATTGTTCTAGTTGTTCAGCATTAATTCTTGCAAGTGCTCTCTTTTTATCAAGGAGTCTCTCTTTTACCATATCAACTGATGTCTTTACCATGGCTGCCGCATTCATCTTTGCACTACGTGTCTGTAAAAGATAGAATCTACCTTGCTCTATTGTAAACTCTATATCTTGTGGCTCTCTGTAATGTTTTTCAAGCTTACTGCATGTATCTGCAAGCTGTGTAAAAGACTTTGGTAGTTCCTTTTCATTTTATCAACTTGCTTTCCTGTTCTTGCACCTGCAACTACATCTTCACCTTGTGCATTAATCAAATATTCACCATAAATGTGACGTGAGCCATCAGCAGGATTCCGTGTAAATACGACACCTGTAGCACTATCTCCCCCCATATTACCAAACACCATAGATACTACATTTACAGCAGTACCATCTGCAATATCACGCGTTATGTGGTTTTTCTCTCTATACACTTGTGCTCTTTTACCCATCCAGCTTCCAAAGACTGCCTGTATTGCAAGTTCGAGCTGCTCAGTTGGGTCTGTCGGAAATTCTCTTTTTGTGTGATTATGGCAGACTTTTTTATAGCGTGTTACCACATTTCTCAATGTTTCTTCATTTAAATCTCCATCAGATTCTACTTTTTGACGTTTTTTTGCATCATCAAGTATTTCATCAAATTTCTTATCATCAATTCCAAACACAACTTTACCAAATAGTTGTATGAATCGCCTATACGAATCCCATGCAAAACGCGGATTTGCGCTTTTTTCTGCAAGGCCTTTTACTGTTTCATCATTTAGTCCTAAATTGAGAATTGTATCCATCATGCCTGGCATGGATAAAGCCGCGCCGGATCTTACTGATACTAGAAGTGGATTTGATTTAGAGTTCCATTTTTTACCTGTTAGTTTTTCAATACGTGCTATGTTTTTTTTGACTTCAGACATTAGTTTGCTAGGGAGTTTTTTGCCATTAGAGTAGTATTCCTTGCAGACATTGGTTGTAATTACAAATCCCGGTGGGACAGGCAATTTTAGTCTGGTCATTTCACATAGACCGGCACCCTTACCACCTAGAAGCTTTTTGTTGCCACCATCACCCTCATTAAAAAAATAAACCTGTTTCATTTTACGGTTATTCAGTCTAAAAATTGAGGGGGTATTAAACCATTAATTTTAGTACCGATTTTGCCACAGATTCGTGCTCAAAAGCATGCAAGCATGTCATGTACGGGTATGCCATGTACAGATATACCATGTACAGATTCACCCCAGCAGGACCCTCATTTTTAGGGGCACGTATTTGTTCAAATCAACAAGTACGTCATTTCATTGACTTTGCAAATTCTGATATTGTCTTTTTCCATCTGTCTGATTTTATTATGCCGCTTGCCACCAGAATACCGTCTGCGCCAAGCTCAAGTGCCTTTGAGACATCATATCCTGAAACAATTCCCGCACCACAAAGCAGTGACGTGTTATTCTTTGTGGCATTTACAGCAGATGCTGCATCAGTTATAAGATCCGGCCTCTCTTTTGATACTGCCTTTCCAGAGCCAATCAGCTCTGGAGGTTCTATAGCGATATAGTCTGGTGCCATCTTTGCATATATTTTGGCTTCCTCAACGTCCTTTACACATACTATTGAGATCATTTTTAATTGCTTTAGCCTTAGTATAGTTCCCTTTATCTGTGCCTGTGAAATTCTACGCTCACTGTGATTTAATAGCGTGCCTTGAACTTTGGATTTTTTCAATAGTTCTGGGATTATGTATCCGGTAGTACTGCCTGCACTAGAATCATCTGCATGCTGTGCTAGAATTATAATATCACCTGCTCCCTTGGTGCTTGCAGCAAGCCCTACAAGGTGTTGCGGTGGCGCTACTGCTATTTTGACACGATATTTTTTTGAAACTTTCCGGGCTATCTTTATCAATTTTGATATGTTGCGCCCAGTGACTTCTTCATAATTCTTACAATTAATAACAAACAAC
>JAPOPJ010000257.1 GCA_026712925.1 Nitrososphaerota archaeon | reverse complement strand
CGCAGAGAAGACAGTCCTGATGTAATGCCATACATTCAGCAGACAGATACAGAATGGATACGAGTAGAGCTATCACCGGAAATGAAGACAATCCAAAAGCTGCTAAAAGGCGCACTAGATCAGCGCTATGATACACTAAAAAACAACGGGATAAGACTTGCAGGCCAATCACTTTCTGCACTACTCAAAGTACGTCAGTTGGTGCTAAATCAAGACAGAAGATCAGCAAAACCATTATTCACTGCAATTAGAATCCATTATGCATTAAACATACTTGAAGCACATGGAATTACTACTTTTTTAAAATACTGCGAGAGAGCAAGAGTCAAAAAAGGAGCTGGAGTAAGAGAGTTATTTGAAGAGGACCCTAGATTTACAAAAGCAATTAGCCTTGCTATTGAGGCACAGTCAAAGGGAATTGAACATTCAAAAATTCCAAAGCTAAAAGAAGTGATACAATCAGTACCCGGCAAGGCACTTGTATTTTCCAGCTATAGGGATTCTGTAGATGTAATATTTAACAACCTAACTGAGATGGGGATTTCAGCAGGAATATTAATTGGCAAGGCAGGAAAAACAGGACTAAAACAAAAAGAACAGATTGAAACTGTCAGGAGATTTCGTGATGGAGAAATTCAAGTACTAATTGCAACACGTGTGGGCGAAGAAGGGCTAGACATTTCAGAGGTTAATCAGGTTGTATTTTATGACAATGTTCCAAGCTCTATTAGATATGTTCAAAGACGCGGTAGAACAGGACGAAAAGATGCTGGCAAGCTCTCTGTATTAATTGCAAAGGATACTATTGATGAGACATACTATTGGATAGGGAAACGAAAAATGACGGCGGCAAGATCAATGGGTGATAAGATGAGTAACATGTTGCAAGATAATGAATCAGGGCAGACAGGTCTTGATGGGTTTATCTGAGTTTCTCCAAGAGTGCTTTTTTTCGCTGTATTATGGTATTTTTCATACCCGATTCTAGATGGTGAATGTCGATATTTTTTGCAGCTAGCAGGTTTTGTAGCCTTGTCTCGTACTGGGCATCAAAAAAATCTGCCATACCTCCTGACATTTGAAACTCGGGATTATTTGTAGTGTCTTTTTTTAGTTTCAGCAGAGATTCATCAAGATAGTTTAAAATCTCATTTAGCATATCTGCTGTCAGTACAGTCATCCCATCCTCTTGATTATATGGTAGCCAAATTCAGTCTTTACGGGTTCTGATATCTCGCCTACCTGTAGTGCAAATGCCACCTTTTCAAATGGCTTTACCATCATGCCCTTTGAAAAGTAGCCTAGATTTCCATCCTTTTTTGCACTGCCAGGGTCAAGTGAGATCTCTTTTGCAACCTTGCCAAATTTTTCACCATTCTTGATTCGCTCTAGAGCCTCTAGAGCTTGGCTTTGCTTTTCAACTAGTATATGAGAGCATTTTATCTTGTTCATATAGTTTCTATATGTTGTTTTTATTCATACTTTTCGGTTATTCCAGAAAAGATACATTACTGTGATATTCTTTTTCTGACTTGGAGTATGTTTTTAAATATAATTTTCTTTATCTTTAGATGGTCATTGGGAGTGAGTTCCATTCCCTGAGCATTAGATATGGCACTAATCATACCAAACGCCATACCAACTATAATTCCACATACGAACTCTTCAAGATTTTCAGAGTTAATCATTTCCTTGTCTTGTCTTGCCATTTCCAGAAATGCAGGAATTGTTGCTAGTGCTGAGTCAATTGCCTGATTTGCTATAGCCTCAGCATCATGATCATTTTCCAATATGTCAGGGAGCCATATCGGGCTATAAATTTGCTCGTTGAGTATATTCCCACCAGTCTGTGCAGTTTGTGGTTTGTGATACTTTTTGCAACACCAACTTTATGAACTCTCACTATCTCAATTTCACTACGATCTTAAATTATGCTGTTATAGAGGGTTTTTTGATAATCGGTATAGTTTTCTGAATTATTCTAACTGTTCTGTTTTAGTGGTGAGTGTTTTCATTGTATGTTGGTCAAGAGTGAAATGTAAAATTTACCCAAACCCTGCGAATCCCATCTAATCAAAATTTTCCACACAGTAACAATTACTTTTGCCGAGCCTGCCCGGAATCATGGAAAAAATCTCTATTTTATCATAACTTTAATTAATTATATTAGAATAATAATATATAATTACACTTTTAGGAATATAGCAAAATTTCCATGCCATTCCGGGCACACACAACTAAAACCTAACACACAAATACAAGTCAATCATTACCAACAGACTTACCACCATACATCACATCTACACTGTTGGAGAAAGTTCTAGAAACAATCCGATATT
>JAPOPJ010000136.1 GCA_026712925.1 Nitrososphaerota archaeon | reverse complement strand
GACTTTTTTAAGGCCATCATATATAGTAAAGTCATGCTTGCCTTGGGCCAAGATGAGATGGCAAAGTATCCGTTTCTAGCGGATGCTGGTGAATACCTCAAAGATATGGGGTTTCAGCTGCCGCAGTTTGGAGCAGACCCGGACCTAAAGGGAATACTTGATGCTGCACTAGACCGCATAAAGGCTGCTACTGATGGTATTGTGTACAAGTCTGATTTAGTAAATGGCCGTGTCTCTAGGGAGGCAGCACTTCCAAGAGAGGTGATCTCTTTTATCCTTGCAATTGTATTGTTGAAATTGTGTGGCAAGCCTACACTAGTTCGCAGGTTTGCACTTGCAGAGGCAAGACGAGCAGAGGCATTTTTAGAAAAAGATTTGGCAAACATGCATGATGAATCTAAAAAAGAGTTTGCCATACGCATACTTGATGATCTCTTTTCAGTTAGGGTAAAAAAACAAGACGACTATTTTGTAATGCCCATATCTGACTATTTGATACGAGCAGTACATTTTCATGAACGTGAGTGGAAGCTGATAAACCGACAAGTCAATTCTGGTATGGTATTTCTGAGTCCACATGAAACAGTCAGACTTATCAGAGCAGAACTTAATGTCTATATCAGCAAAAAAATAAACGACTCTCGTACACCTGAAATGATTCCGGGCTTTGAGGAGCATGTAGAGGAGTTGCTATTCATTTCAAAAAAATTTGCTACTAGTGTTGTATCTACTGGCGAGTATCCACCGTGCATAAAGCATGCAATTAATGTACTTGAAAAAGGTGAGAATCTGCCACATTCAGGACGCTTTATGCTTGCAACATTTTTGTTTGCACGGGGACAGTCAGTTGAGCAAATAGCACCATTATTTAAAAACGCACCAGACTATAATGAAAAAATTACACTATACCAACTGAATCATCTTTCAGGCAGCTCTGGCTCTGGCACACAATACATCTGTCCATCATGTGAAAAGCTCAAAATACAAGGCCTATGCCATGCTATTCCTGAATGTGATAACATCATAACTCCACTTCAGTTTGGAACTAAGAGGAAATGATGCAAGAAAAAGAAAAGACATTCTTTGTTTCAATAGGTTTTCTAATTATTATGGGTAACTGTGTGAGGAAATGATGCAAGACAAAGAAAAGACATTCTTGGAACATGCATTTAAGAAATATTACTTTGAGCATTTTGGAATAGTGCGTGTCCCGGACCGCATATACGAACGAGAGTTTGGATTCCAGAGATTTGACTCTGGAATGATACGACACATTCAACTCAAAAACTTATCAGATATGAGATTATTACTAATGCGCGAATCTCCTTCAGATGTGTACTGCTCATGTGGATATTATTCATTTCCCACATTACCCATGAAAGAAAAAAATTGGCAAAGTGCTGATTTAATATTTGATATTGATGCTAAAGATTTGAATCTAAATTGTCGAGCATCTCATAGCATATCTGTATGTGTGCAATGTGGCAGTGTATCTAGTATGGGGCCGTGCAAAAAATGTCACTCCACTAGAACAGAATCAAAATCATTACCATGCAAATATTGCATTGAAGCATCAAAAAAAGAAGTACAGAAACTAGAAACAATCCTGGTGCAAGACCTTGGAGTAAAAAAAGATGACATCCAAGTATATTTTTCAGGAAATGAGGGATTTCATGTATATGCGTATAATACACAATTTAGCAAGACCGGCTCTAAAGAACGGTCTGAAATAGTAGATTACATCATGTTTAATGGTGCAATGCCAGAAACATTTGGCATGAAGAGAAACAAGCCTAAACGGGATTCACTTCCAGAGTTTGGTCAGTGGGGTTGGAGGGGCAGATTTGCACAACAAATGTACATCTCAAAGACACGGCGCTCAAAAGAGATAACCAGACTCTTATCTGAAGGGTACCAGTCATTCCAGCAAAAACTCAAAGATATGTCTGGTGTGATG
>JAPOPJ010000187.1 GCA_026712925.1 Nitrososphaerota archaeon | reverse complement strand
CAATCTCCAAGTTTGGGGAAGAACCACAGAATCAATACACACATACAGTTCCAGATGCAAGTTATCACATGACATCAACAAAACGCATCCAAGTCGGTGAATATCAAGAAGGCGAGGATTGGATTATTGGTACATACAAAACTCCCGACGAATTTATTGCAGCTATGAAATCTTGGAGCAGAAAGTAGATTCTAGATAATAGTGTTTTCACCATCCACTTTTTAGAGATCAGTACCAAACCTTGAATGATGCGACACAGATTCTTGTGGTAACATTATGTCACCGCCTGCTGAATTGGATACATGCCTCATGGGATGAGGGATGCAGGGTAAATGCGATGGCTCTAACGGTTCCCGTAAAAGACAACATGTTCATGGCTTTCAGTTATCGCGTTGACAACTATACCATTGTAGCCAACAAGATTCAATACGATTAGTATCTGGCATTTTCCAACCTGCAAGGCATGCCAAGATAGTGCTATGAGGTCATCCATCCGTGCCATAACACCTAGATTTCGAATTGAAAACAGAATCTGACCAAAAACTACTAAAACACATGCAATGTATAATAAATCAAGTGTGGTAAAAATGACAAGCAAGTACGACCCAACTAATAACTGGCATTTGACACAAGTCACCCATCTAAACTTTGATAAATGGATAGATTTTGTATCAGAGATGGGATATGCAAAATCCATAGTACACCTAGATGAATTTATCAAAAAACATCCAAAGAATGCAGACTTGTACCACAACAAAGGCATAATACTCAGTATGATGGATAAGCATACCAAGGCAATAAAGTGCTTGGATAAGGCCATAAAGCTAGCACCAGGCAATGCTGACTATTACAACACCAAGGGAGATTTACTAGCATTTGGAATGCAACAATATGAGCGTGCATTAGAGTGCTTTGATAAAGCAGTATCAGTAGAGCCAGACAAACCAATCGTGCATGCCAACCGTGGTGACTTTTTTTCATTGATGAATCAACATCGGCAAGCAATAGAGTGCTATGATAAAGTATTAACACTAGAACCAAACAATGCAAAAGCATACAACAACAAGGGAATTTCGCTTGTAAAACTTGGAAAGCATGAAGAGGCCGCAAAGTGCTTTGCTAGCGCCACTGAAACTATGAAAGATAATGCAAGTTTGTACAAGAATAGAGGAGCCTCGTTTGCAGATCTTGATGAATACGATAAAGCAATAGAATGCTATGAGAAAGCAATAGAGTTGGAACCAGATAATGCAAGTTTGTATGAGGGTAAGGGAATCGCACATGAGTTGCTTGACCAACATCAACAGGCACTAGAGTGCTTTGAGAAAGCAATAGAGTTGGAACCAGATAATGCAAATGCGTACATAGGTAAAGGAGCAACACTAGCACTGCTGAACCTGCACCAACAAGCACTAGAGTGCTTTGAGAAGGTATTAGCACTTGACCCAAATGATGCAAGTTCGTACACTAGTAAGGGAAACTTGCTTGCAAGTCTTGAGAGGTATGATGAGGCAATAGAGTGTCATGATAAAGCGATACAAATCATGCCAGAACTAGCGCAAGCGCACAGCGAAAAAGCCAATGTTCTTGCAACAATAGGCAAATATGAGGATGCATTCACATCTTACAGTAAAGCCATCATAGCTGATCCAAAATATATCAAAACATACATCGACAAAACCATTACCATGTTAAACATAAAACGCTACGATGATGCAATAAAGTGCTGTGATGTAGCATTAAAACTTGACTTGAAGATACATGACATATTCTATTACAAGGGATTTGCGCACCATGAGCTCGGCCAATACTCTCATGCTATACAATGCTTTGATGAGGCACTAGCACTAAAACCAAACTCTATAGATGCCCGCATTGCGCTTGATAAGGCACGCCAGATGTTAAAATCCAAGTGAGTGCAAAACTCTAACAGTGTACCTGCATTATATAATAGTCAAATTCAGCCACACATTCAGATTAATTACATGTGCCTCGATCAAGGAGATTAGATGATACTAATTCCACTAGTCAGAAAAAATCTGTAAAACCAAACAAACAGATTAGGGGCAATTCTATAAAAGATAAGTTGATAGATCCAGCGAAATTGAAAAAGACAGCATTTGTAGGACTTGATGTTCACAAGAAGACTATTCGCATATCTGCCATGGGTGCTGATGGTAACGAGCTTGCCAACTGGGCAATTAACAACACAACAAAGAGTGTAGAGGTCGCATTCAAGGCAATACCAAAGACTGCCATAGCAGTGATGGAGTCGTCATCTGTATGGAAAGATTTGTACTTTCAAATTCGTGATATTTTGGGATATAAGACAATTCTTTCCAACCCAAGATACACAAAAATGATAGCAGAATCCAAGAAAAAAACAGACAAGGTAGATGCAAAGATACTTGCAAGTATGGCCAGAGGGGGATACATAGCAGAATGCTACGTGCCCACAAAGAAGAGCATGGATAATAGGGATCTTGTAAGGCATAGACAATCGATTATACGATCTAGAACTGTTTACAAGAATTTTATCCACGGGATATTACTACAACGTAGAATCCAAATATCACACACACCATTTAGCACACCATGGATTGCAAAAGTACGAAAGATTGACGACCATAGGATAGACATAAACCTAGAGTTAATTAGCGCTGTCAATAACGCTCTGGCAAAGATTGATGTCCGTGTAAGAAATGCCGCAAGGATTGATCTGGATGCTGTTCTGCTGATGTCAATTCCGGGTATAGGGCCATACACAGCACTAGTAGTCTCATCTGAGATTGATGGAATAGAGAGATTTAACAAATCACACAAGTTGTGCGCGTATGCAGGTGTAGTTCCATCAGTCAAGTCATCTGGTGATTCAATCAAATATGGTCCCATAACACACCATGGAAGCTCTATACTTCGGTGGGTAATGACTGAGTGTATACACTCGCATGTAAGATTTGCAAAAAACTCGTCTGTGACAAAGTTCTACCACAGACTTTCAAAGAAAAGAGGCAAGAGCAAGGCAACAGTGGCAGCCGCATCATTGTTACTTAGGATAATTCACAATATGCTCCGAGAAAGGAGAACGTTTGTAGATGTATTATAGTCAG
Organism: Nitrososphaerota archaeon; assembly: GCA_026712925.1. Classification (GTDB taxonomy): domain Archaea; phylum Thermoproteota; class Nitrososphaeria; order Nitrososphaerales; family Nitrosopumilaceae; genus JAPOPJ01. The sequence continues at coordinate 3,431 of JAPOPJ010000187.1, read as the reverse complement.
GACAGTGGCAACGGAATATGATTGAGTGAGCTCATAAGAGTTTGACTCGGCAGATTAATTGTTGGAAATCCTGATAAAAGAACGAAGAGTGATTGTGAGAGATGGCAATCAGCAGTGACAGTGCGCCATGGTCTCGAATGGATAATTGTTCGAGCTTTTTGTTCAGCCCTGGAGGCTATGCAAGCATGTTGTCAGTGTAAACTATACACGATGTGACTAAAATTGTCATGAAGTTTATAAAGATGGCACATGGATATCATATTTTTATATCTCGCACCTTGGTCCATCTAGATACTACATCACCAGATACTACATCACCAGATACTACATCACCAGATACTACATCACCAGATACTACATCACCAGATACTACATCAACTCTACAAAATACAATGACATGGATACATCTATGGTGTGGACATAGCCATACTCTCCCAGAATGGCGTGCCCGCACATACCATTTCACTAATCACAAACTTGCACCATACAAATGACTCTAGATGTGTGTAATTATTTACTAGCATCAAGGAGTGGGAATTTTTTGATTGTTGATTTTTGGTATGAAGTGTATGAGTCCTTTCCATCAGAGCACTTGCTACATATACAAAACGGTGAGACATTCTCAATATCGCACATTTCTTGAAATTCACATGCAGGACATCCTGCTGGCTTGCCACAAACTATACAGAGTAGCTCTGCTGTTTGAGAACATTTCTCATGTTTTACTCCTATTCCCTTTGCCCACATGCCAACCTCGTTTACCTCTATTTTTTCATTACACACCATACATGTGCCGGCAAACTTCATCGATATCTTTCGCCAACTCATTGTAAAAGCTTGGCCTCCTTTTCAATAATTTCATTATACTCTGCATCTAGTTCCAAATCCAGATTCCCATTTTTTATACAGTATAAAACGTATGGGAAACCGATTGTGGCAAATGCACTAGAAGACATGTGAAGGCTTTTGGCAATCAAACCAGACAATGTCTTAATTTTTCTCCCATCCCAACGTATTCTACTAAGAAGCGGCCACGACAAGCTGTACTGCACATATCTTATTTTGTCATTATTTTGATATAGCTCCATTAGAATCTCATTTAGATATCTCAAGAGTCGCCAGTTTTGTGTTTTGGTTATTTTACCATATAACATGTCTGCTCGTGAGATTATCTCAAGGGATGTGGCAAGTGTCTTGGAATCAGGTTTGCTCATCACAATACTGGAATAAAACGATTCGATTTTTTTGCGTGGATCAGCCTGCATATAATACAAAATACCCCTTGCTTCTTCAACAGAGTTTGCCTTGTAAAATGCATTGACTGCACTCTCAGCATCAAGACCTTCAGCAGATCCATCTGTCTGCGGATTAAATCCAGTTACAAGGGATTGTGCCAGATTTATCATTGAGCGTATATCACCTTTGGATTTGTCTGTAACTTTTATGGCAGAGCCTGGGCTTAGTTTAGAATTTTCCTGTTTCAAGATATGTCCAAGATATACCCTCATCAATCTAGGAGGTATAGACTTGAAGGTTATGGTTTTTACCGTCTTTTTGATGCTCTTCATTTTGTCTGTATTATCAGAGTTTGCCGCAAGCACTATTGGGACAGTCGGCTCTTTTAGGATTTTAATCAGGGCTTCTGCACCGCCATAATCTCCTCTTCCATGAATGCCATCCACTTCATCTACAAATATCATCGGAAGACCGCGGACACTCACGTTTCCCAGCACTGGTGAGAGCACTTCACTTATGCGCGATTTGCTTCTAATGTCACTAGCATTAAGTCCTATCATGTCATAATTAAATTGCTTAGCAGTAAGGTATGCTATTGTGGTCTTGCCAATTCCGGGAGGCCCGACTAGTAGAATCGGTTTTGTGCCTTTCTTCCATTTTGCAAACCATTCCACCACATCAGCACGTGACTCTTCATTTCCAATCATGTCAGAAATTTTTTTAGGACGATATTTTTCAGACCACATCAATGCAATCACCTATGGAAGATTGGACTCAAACTCGGACCACTTGTCTGCCTTTTGAAGTTGGTTATACCAGTATTGGTTATAGTGATCTACTGTAAGAAAGAGAAATTCCAAAAACTCTCTGTGCGAAAAACCATCAGGGAGTAATTCTAGTGCAAGTCTGGCATCTTGCAGATATAGATTAGCCCGCTCTAGAGTGCTGTCAAATCCTTTTTTTATATCATTTGAGAGTAGTGAATAGTATAATGGCCATGATGGGATTTTAATGAATCCATTTTTTATCGAGTCTTCTATTTCGTTTCCACACCCGACACATTCTGCAGCATGAGCCATGCCAATATAGAAAATCTCACCTAGCGGCTTTTCTGCAAGTGCCATATTTTTTCCAGCCGTACCCATGACGGCCCGGTATTTTTTGTAAGATAGTGTCATTTCTTCCTCAGTTATTTTTGTCGGCTTTGATTTCAGTCCCTCATCCATGTATTGTCCCACCCGGGCATCCTTAAAGCCTGCTTCAAATTCGCGCAATACTTGTTCGCCACCTCGAGAGATTTTCTCACGGGCAAGTTTCAAAATGTATGGATTCATCAGTTTATAGTCATCCAAATATTCTAAATCCTCATCCTTATCAGCGATGCGATCCATAGGCTCGCTGAGATCGATTGCCAGAATATGTCCTTCCACTACATCTTGACGCAGTGTGGGATCATTTCTTTTGGCATACTCTGAGGCACCATCAAACAAAGCATTGAATACGGGAAATGTCATCTTTACAAAGTTAGAGTTTAAAATACGTAATACTCTATCATGCATTACATCAGGACTCTCAAGTCTAGACTTTATGGGGGCAATATCTGAGGCATTCAAAATCATCTCAGTAGAGCCTACCTCATCTCCAAATGCCTGCTGTGTAGAGTTTGGATTCACATCAGATTTTAGTGCATGTAGCATGTCTTGTACAAATCGCATTGCAAAGTTTGGGAACTCTTTTTCAGTCTCTTCTTTGTATTTGGAGAAGAGTTTGTAGCCTTTTGACTTGAATAGTCCTTGCTTTATGATCTGTTTGCCAGGCTTTGTGCCCATAAGTGCTTCTTTGCTGACTACGGATTGGTCTTTTCCACTCACACACAAAAGCTGCCGTATTGTTATTTATGCTTTAAAATACTATGATTCTTTCACAAATTCTAGTCTGTCATATCCTGCATAAGGATGTCTTTACAGGGATATTTTCTGTGCCTGAAAACAAGATTATGCAGTATTAATCTGAATAAAGCCAAAGTTCCAAGAGTTACAGTATTCAAATATGCAGTAGGAATAGTGCATGCAAAAAAACTCATGATAACCACGTACAAAGATTTGCGATAATCATTTTTAATATACTAGAAACAGTTAACATGGTCATGAGTCAAAACAGATACTGTACGTGGTGCAATGACCAGCCTTGAATCT